>NC_013892.1:603642-905463 GCF_000027225.1 Xenorhabdus bovienii SS-2004 | reverse complement strand
CCAGCCAAAGTAGCAGAGTCACTGTTATGCCTGTAGCGAAAATCATAACGGCTTGAGAAAGCCCCGTCAGGTTGGCTTGCTGTTGTTGGCATTTCAGCCAATCGGATTCAACGTCTGTCATTGATTGTCGAAAACGCCCGAGTGCGCCAAACACTGTTAACTCCGCCTGTCCCTGCAACGCGCTAGTGAGTAATGTACGATATTGACCGCGTAGTAGGGTGATGTCTCTGCCATAAGGCTTTCCTGCATGATAAAACCCAAAAGGCAATATTATCAGTAGCCCCAGCATAATCCCGCCTAGGGTATATGCGAGGGTGACATCAAGAAAACTCAAGCCAAAAGTCAGAACAACAATCACAACCAACGCTGAAAGGACAGGGGAGATAACTCGCAGATAGAGGTGATCAAGCGTTTCGACATCCGCAACGATTCTATTCAGCAGCTCGCCTTGACGAAAACGGGCGATGCCTCCCGGAGAAAGCGGTAAAATTTTCTGAAAGGCAAAAACGCGTAGATGGGCTAATACGCGAAAAGTAGCATCATGACTGACCAGTCGTTCACCATAACGGCCAGCAGTACGGAAAATAGCTGCACCACGGACGCCAGCGGCTGGCAGCATATAATTGAACGTATATAACCCCGCGAATCCTGCCAAGGCTGTACCGGCAAGAAACCAGCCGGAAAGCGTCAGCAAGCCAATACTGGCTAACAGGGTTACAATCGCTAATACCATGCCTAAGCTGATGAGAAACCAGTGGCGGCGATAGAGTGCGAGAAATGGGAGTAATATACGCATGATTAAAGCTCCACGCTGCGATGAGACAACAGACGGGAAAATGCCCCTTGAGATTGGCTTAAACTCTGATAATGGCCTTTCTCAATGATTAACCCGTTTTCCATTACCCAAATCTGGTCATATTCCAGTGTTTCTTCTAACAGGTGAGTGACCAGCAGTGTGGTTTGCTGACTAGATGCCTGATTTAATGCCATCATCACACGTTGTTCGCTATGGGCGTCAAGACTGGCTGCTGGCTCATCCAACAACAATAACTGACAGGGATTCAATAATGCCCGTGCTACGGCGATGCGTTGAGCTTGTCCAACAGATAAACGGGCAGCATTGTCACCAATGACTGTATTCACGCCGTCAGGAAGAGCATAAATAAACTCGCTGACATAAGCCTGTTCCATAACATCATTAATCTGGTCTTGTGTTGCGTCAAATTGACCAAGACGGATATTATCGAGCAGCGTCTGTTCTGGCAGGTGTGGATTTTGTCCAACCCAGCTTAATTGCTCACGCCATTTGGTTAGATTCAGCTCACGTAGCTCGATTCCATTGATTTTCAAAGAGCCGCGATAGGGTAGGAATCCGAGTAATAGATTGATCAGTGAGCTTTTCCCTGCACCACTTTTCCCAACCAATGCAATCCGCTGATGTTGGTCAATCGTGAAGCTCAAGGGACCCGCAAGACGATGACCATCGTGTGACCGGATTTCCAGTTCGTTTGCTTCAATAGTCACTGATTTTGTATCTGGCAGCATTCTTTCGCCGTTGAATACAGAGTGTTCTCCCTCACTGCTGAGCAGGGTAAAAAGTGACTCTGCGGCACCGACAGCCTGGGCTTTTGCATGATAAAACGTACCCAAATCGCGCAGTGGCTGAAAGAATTCAGGAGCGAGGATCAGAGCGAGGAAGCCTGCAAACAACGTGACACCCAGACCATAACTACCAAAATGTAATTCTCCCAAATAAGAAAAACCAAAATAAACGGCAACAACCGCAATGGAAACCGCAGCAAAAAACTCCAGCACAGCAGACGATAAAAATGCCATGCGCAGTACTTCCATCGTTCTGTGACGGAAATTGTCTGTCGATTCGGTAAGTTGCTTAACTTCGGCTTCCCCGCGATGGAACACGCGTAGAGTTTCCAGACCCCGTAAACGATCAAGGAAATTGCCGCTTAAACGACTGAGCGCGACAAAATTGCGTCGATTGGCGTCAGCGGCCCCTAATCCAACCAATGTCATAAAAAGGGGAATTAATGGGGCTGTGACGAGTAAAATTAACCCTGCAGCCCAGTTGACAGGAAAGACAGTCATCAGGATTAAGAGAGGGATAATCGTTGCAAGCGCCATTTGGGGCAGATAGCGGGAATAAAAATCCTGCATATCTTCAATTTGTTCCAAGATAATCGTAGCCCAGCTTCCGGCGGGTTTTCCTTTGACCCAAACCGGCCCCAATTGTGCCAGTTTATCCAAAACCATACTGCGGATTTGTTGGCGTACAACCTTGCCACAGATAAAACCGATACGCTCTCGAATAGCACTGACAATTGCCCGCAATGTAAAGGCGGCGATCAGCATCAGAAACTGAACGATGAGATTTTCGCGGGGGATATTATCCATGATTAGTGCTTGAAGGATTGACGCCAGAAGCCAAGCTTGAGAGATGATTAGTAATCCGCTAATGAGGCCAAGTAGCATGGATAGCCGAAGCCACCGACGGGCAGGCGCACTTTGCTGTCTTAGCCATCGAACAAGTTCAGATTGTCTTGTTTTGTCCATAAGAAAAATTTCTGATTAGCAGGTGATGATACAATGTATCAAAAAGGCTGGTGATACTGTTTGCCAGCGGCCAAACCTTATGTTCCCTGTTAAAAAGCGCTACCGAAATAGCGCCTTAAGGAAAGAGGGTTTATTTAGTTGCCAATCCATCAAGAAAACGTTCAGCATCCAGTGCAGCCATACAGCCTGTACCTGCTGAGGTGATGGCTTGGCGATAAACATGATCCATGACATCCCCGGCGGCAAATACTCCCGGAATAGAAGTCTGGGTGGCATTTCCATGCAGGCCGGACTGGACTTTAATATATCCGTTTTGCAGATCAAGCTGTCCTTCAAAGATACCTGTGTTTGGACTGTGTCCGATAGCAATGAAGACACCAGTAACATCCAGCTCTTCTGCATTATCACTTTTCGTATCGTGAATACGAATGCCAGTCACACCCATATCATCGCCCAGCACCTCATCTAAAGTTCTATCGGTGTGCAGAATGATATTACCATTCTTGACTTTCTCCATCAGGCGGTCAATGAGGATCTTTTCTGAACGGAAAGTATCACGGCGGTGAATGAGATGGACTTCGGCTGCAATGTTCGCAAGATATAGTGCTTCTTCAACGGCGGTATTGCCACCACCAACTACAGCAACTTTTTGCTTACGATAGAAGAAACCATCACATGTTGCACAGGCAGATACGCCACGACCTTTGAAAGCGTCTTCGGAAGGGAGACCCAGATAACGGGCAGAAGCACCTGTCGCGATGATCAAAGCATCGCAGGTATATTCCTGATCATCTCCATAAAGACGGAATGGTTTTTTTTCGAAATCGACTTTCTGAATATGGTCAGAAATAATTTCTGTTTGAAATTTTTCAGCGTGCTGGAACATACGTTCCATTAAATCTGGACCTGTCAGCCCTTCAGGATCACCGGGCCAGTTTTCAACTTCAGTCGTGGTGGTCAATTGGCCGCCTTTTTCAACCCCTGTAATAAGGACGGGGTTTAAATTAGCGCGGGCTGCATAAACAGCGGCGGTATAACCAGCAGGACCTGAGCCAAGAATGATAAGTTTACTGTGTTTGGCTGTGCTCATGAATACCTCATTTCCATTATCGCATATTGCGGATTTGGGGATTGTAGGAGAAATAATAAGTTAAAAAAAGCGATTATCAGATAAAATATTTATGTTATTAACGATTTTACCGATAGATAGTAACTATGATGTAATGGGAATGTAAGGAGAGGTTACTTAACTTTCTGAATTGAACATCATTTATCCGTATAAGGTATAAGACAAGCTATTGAAAGGATTTACTCAAAATTTGTTTGGTAGGTTGTTCTGATTTTTGTTCATTTACTTTGACAATCGGCTGTGCATTTGCGAAAACATCTGTGGAAGAGATAATTATCTACCTCGCTAATCAATTGTTTCTATAGAATAGACAAATCGGAGTGGGTAGTTTTCTTATAGAACAAAAAAATTGCCGATAAGCTGCTTTCTGGGAGACGTAGTGTTTTGGGAAATAATATTCTGGAGGACGGTGTTCTAGTAAGTCGTGTTTTGGTTAATCGAGTTCTGGGAAACTGTATTTCAGAAAATGGCGTATAGATCCCAAACCTTGGTTACAGATTGAGCTTTAGCCTTTGAAAGACATCTTTTCCAGCTCAACTGCTTGAGAGAGATAGGGAAAATGTTATGGGTGTAGGAATATAAAGAGAGAGCAATAAGATGATAGATAATAAGAAGCGTCCAGGAAAAGATCTTGATCGCATAGACCGTAATATCCTTAACGAATTGCAGAAAGACGGCCGTATTTCTAATGTGGAATTATCCAAACGGGTTGGTTTATCACCTACTCCTTGTCTGGAGCGTGTACGCCGATTGGAACGTCAGGGCTTTATTTCTGGTTACACCGCCTTGTTGAATCCTCATTATCTGGATGCATCGCTGCTGGTATTTGTGGAGATTACTCTGAACCGTGGTGCAGCAGATGTCTTTGAGCAGTTTAATACTGCTGTACAGAAACTTGAAGAAATCCAAGAATGTCACTTAGTTTCTGGTGATTTTGACTATTTACTGAAAACACGAGTGCCAGATATGTCTGCATATCGTAAATTACTGGGCGAAACCCTGCTGCGACTTCCGGGCGTCAATGACACCCGCACTTATGTTGTCATGGAAGAAGTGAAGCAGAGTAACCGTTTAGTCATTAAAACTCGCTAAACTTTTGTCTAAAATGTACAGGTGCAAAATAGGAAAAACTTAGGTACACTCCTGTTTATGCATACAGTTCCAACGCTGAGCAATCCTCAGCGTTGTTCCATTTAATCAATAGGAAAACCTGGAGAGCCTTTCTTGAACCAGGAATATACAGAAGATAAACGTGTTAAATTAAAGAAAATAAGCAGTAGCCGTCGGCTTCTGGAAGCCATTCTGTTGGTTATTGCTATTTGTGCCGTGTACTTTATGGTGGCGCTTGTCAGTTTCAATCCCTCCGATCCCAGTTGGTCACAAACGTCATGGAATGGGCCCGTCCATAATTTCGGTGGCAGTGTTGGAGCCTGGTTGTCAGATATACTATTTTCGGCATTTGGTATTCTTGCCTATGCAGTCCCGCTATTTATGTTCTTAGGTTGTTGGAATGCTTTCCGTCAGAAAGATAGGCAAGAGTATGTTGATTTCTTTACGCTCGCATTACGCATCATTGGCGCTTTGGCACTGGTATTAACCTCATGTGGTCTGGTTGCTCTCAATATTGATGATTTAAACGATTTTGCTGCTGGTGGTGTCATCGGCAACTTATTCAGTAAAGCAATTCTGCCGTGGTTTAATATTCTTGGGGCGACATTAGCGCTGCTCGGTGTCTGGGCTATTGGGTTCACATTATTTACAGGCTGGTCATGGCTCACGATTGCGGAAAAAATTGGTGCAGTTATTCTTGACTCACTCAGTTTTATGGTAAATCGCAGTCGCAATGAGCCTGAGTATGGAGAACTGGAAAACGAGGTTACTCCTGAACATCTGGCCAGCGGGCAAAATCGTGCTGATAATGTCAACACAGGTGATATAGGCACGACAGCATCTGCCGCTAAAGCTGTAGAAGTTGACGAGGATGACGTGCTGTTGAGTGCGCCAACGATGGTGGAACTGGTTAAAACTGATTCAGTGCCTCCAGCTATGGATATAGCGCAGGAGGTCGGTTCACCTGAAAAGGTTCAGTCTGTGCAGCAAAACGAAAACAGGCCGCAATCTATTGCTCAGAAAGCCATTGCCTTACCGGAATCAGTACAAACTGAATCGGATCATGCTGAAGAAGATCAAGAACCTGTTCCTTATACATTTGAACTACCAGCTGATTATCAATTAGATACAGAATCAGAATTCAGTAAAACTGCACAATCAGAGTTATCTATAGATAGCACTGTGGCAACAAACATACAGCCGATAGAGTCGTTTACTTTTTCTCCGAATGATAATCTGAAAAATGTGGCTGCTGGTGTTTCTAGTGCTGCTGTTGTGATGAAAACTCCTCAGATGAAACAGGGTATTGGCCCTGAAATGCCGCGGCCGAATCCCGTTAGAATACCTACCCGCCGTGAATTATATGGTGTCAAAGTACCGTCTCAGCGTTTGTCTGAACATCTGCAACGGGAAGAAAAAGAGAGACAAAGCGATCTTATTGCGGAAACTGATGAACAGCAAATGGATGAACAGCAGCAAGACACGTTGCGGCAGCAATTCCTTGAACAGCAGCGTGAACGCTATGGTTCTAATTTTGAAGAAGAAACAAAAGGGCCTCGTGAAGAAATCGCTCAGATACATAAGCAATCAGCGACAGCCGAATTTGTAGAGCATAGTGTTGATGAACCGTCGGAACAGGAAGAGGCATTGCGAGTGGCGTTTGAACAGCAGCAGCGTGAACGTTATCAAAAGATCCAGCCTGTAATTCCAAGTCAGGCCGAAAAGCCTGCGTTTGATTATTCTTCACTGGCTGATGGTTTTGAAAAATCTGAACCTGTTGAGCCATTACCCCTGCAATCAGAGTCATCGATTCATTCAGAACAGGAAAAAAGAACAGTTTCTGTTTCAGGGCCTTCCCATGAATCGAAAATTCAGCATACTGTTGCGCAGCAACCGCAGCAACCGCAGCAATCGAGCCTGTTCCATCCATTTTTGATGCGTAATGATCAACCATTGCCAAAGCCAACAACACCGATGCCTTCTTTAGATCTTCTGACGAAACCACCCGCAGAAGAGGAGCCCGTCGATATGTTTGCCCTTGAACAGATTTCACGTCTGATTGAAGCGCGCCTGAATGATTATCGTGTCAAAGCGGATGTTGTTGGGTTCTCACCAGGTCCGGTTATTACACGATTTGAGTTGGATTTGGCTCCAGGGGTTAAAGCTTCCCGTATTTCCAACTTGTCGCGTGACCTTGCCCGCTCACTCTCTGCGGTGGCGGTTCGTATCGTGGAAGTGATTCCGGGAAAACCTTACGTAGGTTTGGAATTACCGAATAAAAAACGTCATACAGTTTATCTGCGTGAGGTTTTGGACTGTGAAAAATTCCGCGATAACCCATCGCCATTAACTATCGTTTTGGGGAAAGATATCGCAGGTCAGCCAGTAGTTGCTGATTTGGGTAAAATGCCTCACTTGCTGGTTGCAGGGACGACGGGATCGGGGAAATCAGTGGGGGTCAACGCAATGATCCTCAGCATTCTATATAAAGCGAAACCGGAAGATGTCCGCTTTATCATGATCGATCCGAAAATGCTCGAATTGTCGATTTATGAAGGTATTCCGCACTTATTGACGGAAGTCGTCACTGATATGAAAGATGCGGCGAATGCACTGCGCTGGTGTGTGAACGAAATGGAGCGTCGTTATAAGTTGATGTCAGCTTTGGGCGTGCGTAATCTCGCCGGCTATAACGATAAGATCAAACAAGCGGAAAATATGGGACGCCCGATCCCCGATCCTTTCTGGAAACCGGGTGACAGTATGGATGTAACTCATCCTATGCTGAAAAAAGAGCCTTATATCGTTGTCATGGTTGATGAATTTGCTGACTTGATAATGACGGTAGGGAAAAAAGTGGAAGAATTGATTGCGCGTCTGGCTCAGAAAGCACGCGCAGCAGGTATTCACTTGGTGCTGGCAACACAGCGTCCCTCAGTTGATATCATTACAGGGCTGATTAAAGCCAATATCCCGACGCGCATCGCATTTACCGTTTCCAGTAAAATTGATTCTCGTACCATTCTTGACCAAGGTGGTGCAGAATCATTACTTGGCATGGGGGATATGCTTTATCTGGCACCAAACTCTTCCATTCCTGTACGTGTTCATGGCGCATTTGTTCGCGATCAGGAAGTTCATGAAGTTGTCAACGACTGGAAAGCCCGTGGTCGTCCTCAATATATTGATAATATTATCAAGGGTGGAGAAGACGGTGAAGGTGGTCTGGGATTAGATAGCGATGAAGAATTGGATCCCCTGTTTGATCAGGCGGTTCAATTTGTGACCGAAAAACGTCGGGTTTCTATTTCCGGTGTACAACGACAGTTCCGCATCGGGTATAACCGAGCAGCCAGAATTGTCGAACAGATGGAAGCACAGCAGATTGTCAGTACTCCTGGTCACAATGGCAATCGTGAAGTCTTGGCGCCTCCGCCGCATGAACATTGATAAGTCATTTTTAAATGTGGTATCGGCTATTAACGCTGATAATAAATATGAATTGAAGGTATCTCGCACATGAAAAAACTGATGTTGATTGGTTGTCTGATGATGGGTGTGAGTGTGGGTACTGCATGGGCTGATGCCTCGCAGGATCTACAAGGTCGCTTGGGTAAGGTGAATAGCTTTCACGCTAGTTTTATCCAAACCGTCACTAGTAGTGATGGTTCAGCGATCCAAAACGGTGAAGGGCAACTTTGGGTCAAACGTCCTAATTTGTTCAACTGGCACATGACAGCGCCTGATGAGAGTGTCTTGGTTTCTGATGGCAAAACATTGTGGTTCTATAACCCCTTTGTTGAACAAGTGACTGCTAATTGGTTAAAAGATGCTGCAGGCAATACACCATTTATGTTGATTGCCCGTAATGATTCTGCTGACTGGAAGCAATATAACGTTGTACAAAATGGCAATAACTTCGAGTTGACGCCCAGTAACGCCAATGGAAATTTGAAACATTTTTCAATCACTGTAACGCCGGAGGGGACTATCCAGAAATTTACAGCGGTTGAGCAAGATGGGCAAAAAAGTGCTTATCAATTAAAAGGGCAGCAAAATACCCGCGTTGATGAATCAAAATTCAAATTCACCATGCCAGAGGGCGTCACGTTGGATGATCAGCGTTAGTGAGGTTTAAGTGAACAATCTTTCACTCGATTTTTCACAAAATGAATTTCAGCCACTGGCCGCGAGAATGCGGCCAGTCACATTAGATCATTATATCGGTCAGCAACATTTGCTAGCGGAAGGCAAACCTTTGCCACGAGCAATCCGCGCGGGTCATCTTCACTCCATGATTTTGTGGGGACCACCGGGAACGGGGAAAACAACGCTGGCTGAGATTATTGGCCATTACGCGCAAGCTGATATCGAGCGTATTTCTGCGGTCACTTCTGGTATCAAAGAAATTCGAGAATCCATAGAAAAAGCGAGTCAAAATCGTAATGCAGGTCGCAGGACTATCTTATTTGTTGATGAAGTCCATCGATTTAATAAAAGCCAGCAAGATGCCTTTTTACCGCATATTGAGGATGGCACGATCACGTTTATTGGTGCGACAACCGAAAATCCTTCCTTTGAATTAAATTCAGCTTTGTTGTCACGAGCCCGTGTCTATTTATTGAAATCACTGTCGGCAGCCGAAATTGAGCAAGTGCTTTTTCAGGCTATGAATGATAAAGAACGTGGTTTCGGTGGGCAAAATATTGTGTTGCAGGACGACACCCGTCAGATGGCCGCAGAATTGGTTGCGGGTGATGCTCGTCGTTCATTAAACTTGCTCGAAATGATGTCAGATATGGCGGAAGCCAATGCACAGGGACAACGAGTTCTGACACCAGAGTTACTGAAAGAGGTCAGCGGGGAACGGAGTGCGCGGTTTGATAATAAAGGTGATCGGTATTACGATTTAATCTCAGCGCTGCATAAATCAATACGTGGTTCAGCGCCGGATGCTGCGCTTTATTGGTACGCCAGAATCATTACAGCAGGCGGTGATCCGCTTTATGTTGCCCGTCGTTTATTGGCTATTGCATCTGAAGATGTGGGTAATGCTGACCCGCGAGGCATGCAGGTAGCTATTGCCGCGTGGGATTGTTTTACACGAGTAGGCGCGGCAGAAGGGGAACGGGCGATTGCACAGGCCATTGTTTATCTCGCATGCGCTCCGAAAAGCAACGCGGTTTATATGGCATTCAAGGCCGCGATGGTGGATGCGCAAGATAAGCCGGATTATGACGTTCCTGAACATTTGCGCAATGCGCCTACCAAACTCATGAAGGAAATGGGGTTTGGTGAGGCATACCGCTATGCCCATGATGAACCGAATGCTTATGCTGCTGGTGAAGTTTATTTCCCACCAGAAATGCGAGAGACCCGCTATTATCATCCGACAGCCAGAGGGCTGGAAGGTAAGATCGGTGATAAATTAAACTGGCTAACTGAACAGGATCAAAATAGCCAGATAAAACGCTACCGCTAATGCCATTGATACGGTAAGGTTTATGCGGTAAGGGTATATGTGTCGGCTTGGTCAGTCCGAGCTGATTTCACCACTTTTTTCTCAATAACAATTTTTTCAATAACAAGCACAGGAATAGCATGCTCGATCCAAATATGCTGCGTAATGAGCTAGACGCAGTCGCCGAAAAACTGGCTCGCAGGGGTTATACTCTTGATGTGGAGACGCTGTGTAAACAAGAAGAGCGTCGTAAAGTTTTACAAGTTGAAACTGAAACCCTGCAAGCAGAACGTAATTCCCGATCGAAGGCTATTGGTGCAGCGAAAGCCCGTGGTGAAGATATTGAACCACTGCGTCAGGAAGTGAATCAGTTGGGAGAAAAACTTGATTTAGCGAAAGCTGAATTGGAAACATTGCAGGCAGAGATCCGTGAGCTCGCATTAAGAATGCCTAATATTCCCGATGATTCTTCTCCTTATGGAAAAGATGACAGTGATAATCAGGAAATTAGCCGCTGGGGTGAGCCACGCCAATATGGTTTTGAAGTTAAAGATCATGTAGCACTGGGTGAATTAACCAACGGTCTTGATTTTGCCGCTGCAGTAAAATTGACGGGTTCGCGTTTCGTGGTAATGAAAGGTCAGATTGCTCGTCTGCACCGTGCACTGGCACAGTTTATGCTGGATCTGCATACCGAACAGCATGGTTATCTGGAAACTTATGTACCTTATCTGGTTAATCATGAAACGCTGTATGGCACTGGTCAGCTGCCTAAATTTGGTGAAGATCTGTTCCACACCAACCCATTGGAAGAAGAAACTGGCAGTAACTATGCCTTGATTCCAACTGCGGAAGTGCCGGTTACCAACCTTGTCCGTGGTGATATTCTGGATGAAAGTGCATTGCCACTGAAAATGACGGCGCATACACCTTGTTTCCGCTCTGAAGCGGGTTCTTATGGCCGTGATACTCGTGGCCTGATCCGTATGCACCAGTTTGATAAAATTGAATTGGTTCAGATTGCCCATCCTGAAAAATCAATGGATGCTTTGGAAGAACTGACTGGACATGCAGAAAAAGTATTGCAGTTATTAAAATTGCCTTACCGCAAGATGTTGCTATGTACGGGTGATATGGGCGCAAGCGCAAGAAAAACTTACGATCTGGAAGTTTGGCTGCCAGCGCAGAATACTTACCGTGAAATCTCATCATGCTCTAATATGTGGGATTTTCAGGCTCGTCGTATGCAAGCACGTTTCCGCAGCAAAGATGACAAGAAAACCCAGTTGGTGCATACACTGAATGGTTCTGGTCTGGCTGTGGGCCGTACTCTGGTTGCAGTGATGGAAAACTATCAGCAGGCAGATGGCCGTATCGAAATTCCAGAAGTATTGCGTCCTTATATGAAAGGGCTGGAGTTTATTGGTTAGTTATCCATTATTCTAAATAATAAAAAAAGCGCCCAACACGGTAATACCGTTCGCTTAAGCCAACTGAGATAAGTCATAATCGGCTTCAGATAATCATCTGAGGCCGGTTTTTTATGTCTGAATTTTCTCGTGAACTCCAATCTACTGCGGAACTCAGGTTATTTAATATAAAACGTTTTAAAATCACGATAATGGCTCATATGAAATAAAATGAGGATCTCCACAATTTTGTTTTCTTTAGCAAAAACTTTGATCGTGCCTCAGGCACTTTAGTTCCCTTCTTAAGCAAATCTCAGGTTATCTAGTTCATGGGCAAGAGCCTGCAATTGTTTCTAGTTCATAAAATAACTTTATTTTGATAGAAAATTAACCATATCAAGCTAAGGCAAATACACAATTTAATTTACAGGCTCCATTTGGATAAATAAACAGGAGTTGGGGAGAACGTTAAACAGCTAAACTGGCTGCCCAAACTTAAGTAAATTTCCATTTGGATCAATTAGGTGGAACTCCAACATGCCCCATGGAGTTTCCGTAAGCGGAGAGACTTCAGTCTGCGCTTGTAGTTCTTGAAACACACTCTGGATATCTTTCACGAAAATATAGCAAGAAGTGTTCTCTGCAATGTACTTATCGTTACATGCCCAAAAATGGATTTCAGCTTCCCCTCTGCTAATTATCGCATATTCATTAGGAACAAAATTGTCGCAATGGAACCCAAGTTTACTTGTGTAAAATTAAACCAATTCATCTAGATCCAATGCAGCCAATACAGGGACAGCCTCCCAATCGCTCATACATTTTCCCTTTTCTTTATATATAATTTTTAAACGCTCATACAGGATTGTCGGTCATGTATTAAATGGTTAGTTGCTGTGATATGCTTCCGGCTTTTTAAGGATGAAGTATGGCCAAAGTTGATGTCTATTGCCGTTATTGCCACAAATCAGAACAGGTCAAAGGACATGGGAAAGGAAATGGCGGACATCCTCGTTATCGCTGTTATAGCTGCTGTAAGGTCTTTCAGTTGGCGTATACCTATCAGGCCTGCAAACCCGGCGTTAAAGAACAGATTGTCGATATCGCGATGAATAACGGGGGAATTCGTGACACCGCTCGGATCCTGAAAGTCGCCACCGCCACCGTCATGAAAACATTAAAAACCTCAGACCCCGAAACGTAACGACACTTCCCCTTGCGGAATGTGGCATCCAGATTGTCTGTGAAATCGACGAGCAATGGTCGTTTGTCGGCAATAAGAAAAACCAACGCTGGCTTTGGTATGCTTGGGAACCCCGCCTGAAGCGAATAGTGGCTCATGTTTTTGGCGATCGCAGTCGAAAAACGTTAGACAAGCTGCTTACCCTCTTATCTTCCTTTACTATTCGGTTTTACTGCACGGATGACTATGTTGTTTATGACCCACTTCCCGAGGAAGAGCACTTGACTGGAAAGGCGTTTACTCAGCGTATAGAGAGAACGAATTTAACGCATCGTACCCGAATCAAAAGGCTGAATAGAAAAACCATTGGGTATTCAAAATCGGAAGAAATGCACGATAAAGTGATAGGAACCTTTATTGAACGTGAACATTATTTTTAATACCTAATCTAATCATTTAATACATGACCGGATTGTCTGACAAATCACTGTACGTTACCCTCATTAAATAAGTAATATGACTATAAAAATATATACAAGAATACCTCCTGAAATCATGAGAAATTAACAATAAATTATTAAATATGTTAACTCAGTAATCCAAGAATCATAGATATTTTAATATCTATATTATTATAAAATGGTTATATAAACTATTATATTTAAAGTGAAGCCAAGTGCATAAATATGGAAAAATAATTAAAACGGATAAAAATTATCCGCTAAAATGTAAAATATTTGTTGTTTGTAAATGTTCATATATTAGAATTAAATTCTAATTTTACAGGAAAATTATCTAAAGAAACATTTAATAACATAGTTAAATAAAGAATAACACAATAACTATATATACTGATCAGGATTATTGGAATTTATGTTCACGACTACACTGTGAGCAACATGATCAGCTGTAATAGAGTAATCATCTTGGACTCCTCACAAGGCGTTAGTACATGCCTTTTAGAACTTAAAAGTTTGACTGGGGGGCAGTTGTTGGCGATTCTAGCTGTTATTACCACTATCATTCTGTATATTATGCGTATCAGTGAATATGGTACTTATCACTGACTGTTAAATCAGAATCCAGTTTCTCCCGTGGAAATTTAAATAGTTGTAATAGTTACTATTACATGTTCAATTATGTTTATAACAATAAGTTAACAATTATTATGACATACCGTTTATCATCTAAAAATATTTGGGCATTGGACTTTATGACCTTTGCACGATTCAACGGGGCAGGAAATATCATTTCCCTGCCTATGACTGGCCTGCAAGCGGGTAAGCATGTTTCGAACGCTGCTGCCGGTTTTTTGCTTACGGCGGTGGGCCTAAGTACACGTGCTGATACTGTATCTATTCGGGGGTTAGCATGAGTCAACAATGGACATCCCGTCTGGGGCATGTATTAGCAGCAACCGGATCTGCCGTTGGCATTGGTGCCATCTGGAAATTCTCGTATGTTTCAGCAACAAATGGTGGCGGTGCATTTCTGGTTGTATTTTTATTGTTTAGCTTTGTGATTGGATTAGCGATTCTGTTAGCTGAAAACATACTGGGAAGCAGTACGGGTGAAGTGGCCATTGATGCGTTTAAAAAATTACTTGGTAAACACTGGGGGTGGGTTGGCTTTATAGGTATATTCAGTTCATGGTGTATCTATAGCTTCTACAGTGTTGTCGGTGGTTGGACCATAGGTTACACGGTGATGGCGAGTACAGGAAAGTTGAATATTACCGACATTTCTCAACTGACATCTATTTTCACCGGTTTCATCAGCAATCCATGGTGGCCGATAATCACACATCTGACATTTTCAGGGCTAACCTGTTTCGTAGTATTATCTGGTGTGCAAAAAGGTTTGGAAAAGTCAGTTAAAGTCATGATGCCACTGTTATTCTTGATCATGATAGTGTTAATTATTGTCGGCATCCGTTTACCTGGTTCATCAGAAGGGCTAAAATTATTCTTATACCCAGACTTCAGTAGTTTGACCGGAAAAGGTGTTTTAGATGCATTAGGGTTAGCATTTTTTTCACTGTCTATCGGTTTGGGGATCCACATTACGTACAGCTCCTATTTGCCTAATAACAAAGGCATTGGTAAATCGAGTATCTGGGTTGTAATCCTCTCCTGTTTGGTCTGTATATTGGCTGGCCTGATGATTTTTCCTGCTTTGTCCGCTGCTGGTTTAAAACCCAATGCGGGACCCGGATTAACATTTATGACGATGCCAATTTATTTCGCCAATCTTCCAGGTGGCTCAATCTTAGCAGTTACTTTCTTTTTATTATTATTAATGGCTGCACTAACCTCATCAATTTCATTACTTGAGCATATTGTTGCTTATGTTCAAACGCGTTTTCAGTGGTCGCGTCGTAAAGCAAGCTTAATAGTCACGGCATCGATTATGCTAATGGGGATCCCTGTTTCCTTATCTTTTGGTCCTCTAAGTCACGTCACATTAGGTGGAAAATCCATCTTCGATATACTGGATTTTATTACTTCCAATGTTCTCATGCCATTATTCGGGATTATCATTTGCCTCGTATTTGGCTGGTCACGTAAGGTCAATGCACTAATACCGGATAATATGTCATCGTGGAACCGTCAGTGTTTACTGTTTATATGGAGATATGTCGGGCCTTTATGTATCGGAGTGATTTTGATCCACGGACTTATTTGATTGAGTTAAATGTTGGGATATTAAATTATTAATCTGGTGGTGATTTGAATCGGAGTTTATGTAGCTGCAAGCCGCATAAACTCTGGTTCTGTGACAACATAAATTGCCGCCGGGTTGGTCATAACATCAATTGTGAGCAGTAGCCGTATGTGGAGTCAAAGCATCAGCCCCGTTAGCTCTTTTATGCTGATGACCGGATCAGACGGAAGGTAATCGCCCCCGTTTTTGGCTCAAGAACAAAGAAAACCTTGATGCGTCTGATAGCGCTACTGGCTCCCTTCAACATTGTGATCTATATAACCAATGTCTGGAGAAGCTGCATGTGGTCAGTAAGCGTTATGCACAACGTATAGAGAGACATAATTCTTCGTCAGACTGACTCGCAAACGTTGTCTTTTTCAAAATCCATAGCAATACATGACAGGGTCATAGGGTATTGTTTAAACATTCATCACTATCAATAAATTGGTATCATGACCGACGAAAAGCGATTTAGTTAAGTAAGCTTAAACTAAATTATTTTTCTTATGATTTTATTATTTTGTTTAAAATGTTATCAAATTCACATAATCATAAATATTAGGTTTATTTCTATTATTATTTTTAGCAGAATCCACGGTCTTTTAATGCTTTTAAAATAAAAAAGTTGCTTGTATGGCAAAGGGAAACATTATGAAAATTAAAACTCTTGTTGCAGTAGCAGTTTCTGCTGTAATTCTGACAGGTTGTAAGAATATTGATCATGGAATGCTGGCTAGCTCTGGAATGCAATTATTTCAGGCGGCGACGCTAAGTGACTCTGATGTCAAACAGTTTTCTGACCAAGCATGTAAGGATATGGATGCACGGAATAAAACTGCACCGGCATCCAGCCAATACACTAAACGTCTGAACAAAATCGCCAAAGCATTAGGTAGCGAAGTTAACGGCACACCGGTTAACTATAAAGTTTATCTGACTGATGATGTGAACGCATGGGCAATGGCTAACGGTTGTGTACGTGTATACAGCGGCCTGATGAAAATGATGAACGACAATGAAGTCGAAGGCGTTCTAGGCCATGAAATGGGTCACGTTGCACTGGGTCACTCCCGTAAAGCAATGCAGATTGCTTATGCTACAGTTGCTGCACGTACCGCAGCTACATCAGCCGGTGGTGTAGCTGCACAACTAAGCGATTCTCAGTTTGCAGCACTGGGTGAAAAACTGATCAACTCGCAGTTCTCACAACATCAGGAAAGTCAGGCTGATGACTTCTCTTATGATCTGCTGAAAAAACGCAATATCAACACTGGAGGTTTAGCATCCGGCTTCGAGAAACTGGCTAAACTGGGCAGTGGTAAATCCAGCATGTTTGATTCACATCCGCCTTCACAGGAGCGTGCTCAACATATTCGTGATCGTATCACAGCAGATAAGAAATAATAAGTTCTGTACAGATTGTAGCGGTGTCAGTGGCACCGCTTTTAAACAAATAAACCGCACTATTTTATGCTATAAACAGATACCTTTCTCATGTTTTCGATATGAATATAACTGACTCAGGCATACATATGGTGTGTCGGTTAAAAGACGGTTTTAATGAAGAAGATATTATTACACATTGCAGGCAATTAAATTTAGGGGCACAACCATTATCACGCTACTGTATTCATTCTTTTTCTGATAACGCTATTCTTTTTGGCTATGCCGCCCATATCCCAACTGAAATTAACGAAAATATAAAACGACTGGCGAATTTTTAGGTTCTGTTGCAATAAGCAAAGCCTTGGTAATATCTCACTTATTTGTTGATAAAAGTATCGTCAATGTCGTTGATACGAAAAGCCTTCAAACGGTTGCATTACCCCGTTGATATCATTCTAAGTCTACGCAATCTCGAAGAGATGATGACCGAGCGAGGGATACGTGTTGACCATTCTCCCTTATACCGTTGGGTTATCAGGCTCACACCATTACTGGGTAAGGCCTTTCGTCGACATAAACGTCCCGTGGCTCGTGGCTGGTGTATGGGTGAAACCTATATCAAAATCAAAGGTCAGTGGAAATACCTGTATCGGGCGGTGATACCTCCGGTCAACCTATTGATTTTTTTATTGACCGCCAACCGAGATACCGCTGCCGCTTTGCGTTTTTTCCGTAAAGCCCTACGCCACTACGGGGAGCCTGACATCATCACCCTTGATAAGAGTGGGGACAACACCGCCGCCATCGCCTTGCTGAATACTCACAACCTGAAGATAAGATATTGTCACCGACAGAGATGTTTTATCGATTGGCTGAATAAAGAGTAACGAACTCCACATTGACTTAGACTTTCTCCGTTAATGCAACAGAACCGTTTAAAATCCCCTGCATTTTACACACTCCTCTCCCGCCAAACACTTGGTGCACATCCCATTAACCGATTAAAAAAACGCGTAAAATAAGCCGGATCTTTAAATCCCAGCTGATACGCAATTTCAAACACCGGGCTGTCACTAAACAGCAGCAGCCGTTTTGCTTCCCGTAATAATCGGTCAAAAATCAATTTTTTGGGTGGCCGATTGGCAAACCTTCGGCACATATCTTTGAGGCGAGATTCGGTAATTCCCAGTTTTTCCGCATATTCCGGTACAGCAAGATGCTGATGATAATGCTGTTCAATCAACTGGTTAAAACGCTGAAACAGTTTTAGTTCTCCTCTTACCCCGCCAGAGCGGTGATCATCAAGGGGAATGCTGCGCAGCAGAAAGGTAAACAGTGATTGCGCCAGAAATGCCAGTGATTGTTCACGTCCTGCGAATTGATTGGCAGATTCACGCCCGATCAGCGCCCAATAGTGATTGAATGTCGCCAATTCATCGGGCTTATCTGCCACAGAAAGGCAGATGGCCGGAATATCAACCAGTTCCCGATGGGTGGGGTAGAGCGAATTGAGCAGCGGCGTAATCAATGCTTGACGCACCGTCAGGACATAACCATCGGTATCTTCCTGCGTAAAGAAAGCGTGAGGAACCGAAGGAGGCGTCAGGATAAACAGCGGTGCCTGTACTGAATAGCGTAGTTCATCCAGTTGCAGCTCAATCCGTCCGGTCACCAGATAGTGAAGTTGAAAAAAACCATCATGACGATGCGCCTGCATATCACGGCCAAAGAACGCGGCCATGCGACCAAAAGTCTGATAGTGCACATCGTCAGATCCCTGCGTTTCATCATAGTCTTTACTGATATCAATATTGGTAATAATGACTTTGCGTGTGTTGGAGGCTGGCATCAATAGTTATCCCCTGAACGCTGCGTTTGCTTCATCGGGATAAATGAAACCATCAAAGCCCCGATAATCAGCAGTCCGGCGACGAAATAGAGACCTGAGTTGAAACTGCCCGTTTGATCTTTTAGCCAGCCAATCAACAGCGGGCTGACAGCAGAACCCACATTACCTGTGGCATTGATGACGGCGATCCCAATGGCACGGGCGCGCAGGCTGATGGATTGATCCGGCGTAGTCCAAAATACCGCCATGGCCGTAAATGACCCCGTGGAAGCCATGATAATCCCCAGCAGTTGCACCATGCTGTGGTCAGTCAGTGAGGTCAAAACCCAGCCTGCTGCCGCGAACAGATAGGGCAGGGCAGTGTGCATTTTCCGTTCTTGCAGACGGTCTGAGCGGCGACTCCAGTAAATCATTCCTAAGATAGTGCAGAATTGGGGAATAGCAGTCAGCAGACCGATCATCACATGACTGCTCCCCTGATTGAAACTCTGCATAATTTGCGGCGTCCAGATATTAATGGCACTCAGAGTATTGGTCAGGCAAAAATAAGCGAAAGTATACATCAGGACAATCGGGGTAAAAACTTCACGCCACAGGCTGGTTTTGGAGCTGGCCGGGCGACTGGATTGCACTTGCGAAAGTTTATCGCGCTCCATCATCTCCTGAAGACACTGTTTATCTTCACGCGTCAGCCACTTAGCTTTTTCCGGTGAGTCATCCAGATAGAACCAGACGACAAAACCGAGCAGAACAGAAGGGAAGCCTTCCAGCAAAAACAGCCATTGCCAGCCACGCAGATCCCAGATGCCATCCATTTCCAGAATATAACCGGAGGCCAGCGAGCCAAACGCCATTGTGACCGGCATCGCGATCATAAACAGGGCATTGGCGCGGGCGCGATAATAGGCGGGAAACCAATAAGTCAGGTAGACCAGAATCCCCGGCAGGAAACCCGCTTCCGCAATGCCGACCAGCATACGCAGGATATACAGGCTTGTCGGGCCGGTGGCAAACATCGTGGCAGTAGAAGCGATCCCCCACAGCACCATGATGGTGGCAATCCAGCGACGGGCGCCGACAACACTGAGCATCACATTACTGGGAATGCCGAAAATCACGTAAGTCGCGTAAAACAGCGTAGCAGCCAGCCCAAACATCGTAGACGACAGGCCGAGATCTTTTCCCATCGTCAGACCGGCAAAGCCGATATTGATGCGATCAAGAAAGGAAAACACAAATAGAACAAATAAAAACAGGATCAAGCGGCGGAACAATTTGTTGATGACGTTTTGCTGCCGATCGGTGAGTTTTTGAGGTGGGTAAGCCGGATTTTCTGGCTCTTGTATGGCTTCAGGTGGGCTGCTCATTGTCGTTACCTTTTTTATTATACGATGCGTGTCGCGTTTTTATGGAAACTGGCATGAAAACTGTCACTGTATTGGCAGATGCTGCGATTGACATCTGCCATGTAGGAAAATCGATTGTGGTGTTATCAGTAATCAGAATGATTTAATAAGTGCTCAATGAAGACGGGGTTATCTTCTCCTGTTTTTTGCCGAAGCGCGCTGCCAGCGAGTTAGCAGCTGTTGTCAGCAACGTTGTATCGACCCCGACGGCAACAAATAGTGCACCCAGATTAAGGTAATGTTCCGCCGTTTCGACATGGGTCATTAAAATCCCTGCGGCTTTGTCTGATGCCGCTATCTGACGGATGGCCTGCTCAATGGCTGCTTTGACTTCAGGGTGCTGAGGGTTACCGGAATAGCCCATATCTGCACTGAGATCGGCAGGGCCGATAAACACGCCATCGACACCTTCGACGGTCAGAATATCCGGCAGATTGCGCAGGGCTTCGCGAGTTTCCACTTGTACCAAAACACAGATTTCATCATTGGCACGAGCCAGATAATCGGGAATGCGATTCCAGCGGGAAGCCCTTGCCAGTGCACTGCCTACGCCCCGAATGCCGGCGGGAGGATAGCGGGTCGCACGCACGGCTTCGCGGGCTTGCTCCGCGTTCTGAATCATCGGCACCAGCAACGTCTGTGCGCCGATATCGAGAAGTTGCTTAATAAGCACCTGATCGTTCCATGGTGAGCGAACAACCGGCTGGCTTGGATAGGGTGCAATTGCCTGCAATTGGGTCAGGATTGAGGGAATATGATTGGGCGCGTGTTCGCCATCAATCAGCAGCCAGTCGAACCCGGCTCCTGCCAGAATTTCCGCGCTGTATCCACTGCACAGGCCAAGCCATAAACCGATTTGTGGATGCCCTGCTTTCAGGGCTTGCTTAAATCTATTGGTTAACAGATCCATAAACTTACCTTCAAACGTAACGTCCGGCCATTAAACAAAATGGCAGCTAATTGAACCCATTGCGCCGTAATCCACATGAAAAGTATCGCCTTTGCGGGCAGGCACCGGGCGGGTAAAGGAACCGCCAAGAATGATCTGACCAGCTTCGAGCTGGACACCGTGCAGAGCCAGTTTATTGGCTAACCATGCGACACCATTGGCAGGATGGTTAAGCACCGCAGCCGCTACGCCGGATTCTTCAATCACCCCATTACGATAGAGCAGGGCGCTGACCCAGCGCAGATCCAGCTCATCCGGCCTGATGGGGCGCCCGCCCATAATGACACCGCCATTGGCGGCATTATCAGAGATCGTATCGAACACTTTACGCGGGCGCTGGGTCTCAGGATCGATGTTGTGACTGCGGGCATCGATCAACTCCAGCGCCGGAATGATGTAATCTGTGGCGTTATAGACATCAAACAGCGTACAGTTTGGGCCACGCAGGGGTTTTGCCAGCACAAAGGCCAACTCTACCTCAATGCGCGGCACAATAAAGCGCTCGCAGGGAATATCACTGCCGTCCTGAAAAAACATATCATCCAGTAATGCGCCATAGTCCGGTTCCTCAATTTGTGAACTGACTTGCATGGCTCGGGATGTCAGGCCGATTTTATGCCCTTTGAGCACCCGGCCTTCCGCGATTTTCAAGTTAACCCACTCACGCTGAATGGCGTAGGCGTCTTCAATCGTTATTTCTGGGTAATCCAGTGAAATCTGCCGGATCTGCTGCCGGTTTTTTTCTGCCTGATGTAAACGGCGTGCAACCTGTGATATGACTTCTTGCTGTAGCTGCTGTTGCATAGCGTGTTAAGCTCCTTTAGTGCCCAAACCCCCAAAACAGAGATATTTCACTTCTAGATAATCTTCGATACCGTAACGTGAACCTTCACGCCCCAGACCAGACTGTTTTATGCCTCCGAATGGAACAACTTCGTTGGAAATCAAACCTTCATTGATGCCGACCATGCCGCTTTCCAGTGCTTCTGCCACCCGGTAAATCCGGCCAATATCGCGGGAATAGAAATAAGCCGCGAGGCCAAATTCTGTATCATTGGCGAGGCGAATGGCTTCTGCTTCATCGCGGAATTTGATCAGCGGCGCCAGTGGGCCGAAGGTTTCTTCATGGCTGACCCGCATGGAATCATCCACATCGGCCAGCACGGTGGGTTCAAAGAATAACCCACCCAAGGTGTGGGACTTGCCGCCGGCCAGAATACGCGCGCCGTGGGAAACCGCATCGCTGATATGTGCCTGTATTTTTTCCACAGCCGCCTGATTAATCAGTGGCCCTTGTTGTGGCACAGGTTGTGATGAATCGCTATGAGTCGGCCCGACGCGAAGTTGTTTGACAGCATGAACCAGACGTTCAGCAAACGCATCATAAACGCCTTCTTGTACCAGGATCCGGTTGGCACTGACACAAGTCTGTCCGCTGTTGCGGAATTTCGTCGCCATCGCGCCTTCCACAGCTGCATCAAGATCCGCATCATCAAAGACAATAAAAGGCGCATTGCCGCCCAGTTCGAGAGAAAGCTTCTTGACGGTATCGGCACTTTGCGCCATCAGTAACTTGCCAACACGGGTAGAACCGGTAAAAGAGAGTTTGCGTACGATAGGGCTTGAAGTCAGTGTTTCGCCAATTGCTTTGGCATCTATACCGGTGACAATATTCAGGACACCTGCCGGAATGCCCGCCTGTTCAGCCAGTACTGCTAATGCCAGCGCAGACAGCGGAGTTTCTGCGGCAGGTTTCAGTACAACCGTACAACCTGCGGCCAGTGCCGGGCCAACTTTACGGGTGATCATGGCATTGGGGAAATTCCACGGCGTAATCGCGGCTACAACGCCTATCGGCTGTTTGATGGTCGCGAGACGACGACCCGGCATCGGTGATGGGATAGTTTCGCCATAAATGCGTTTACCTTCTTCCGCAAACCATTCGATAAAACTGGCACCATAGGCAATTTCTCCCATCGCTTCCGCATGGGGTTTTCCCTGTTCGGCACTCAGCAGTTCCGCTAACGATTTTTGGTTATCCATGATTAGATGGAACCATTGCTTAAGCTTTTGGCTGCGCTGCTTGGCAGTCAATGCCCGCCATGCGGGAAGGGCAGTCTGGGCGGCTTCAATGGCTTGTTGCGTCTCTGCACAACCCATATCACTGACATTGGCAATAACTTCGCCATTGGCGGGATTGATAACGGCAAACGTCGTTTTATTATGCGCATCAACCCATTGACCATTGATATAAGCCTGTTGGCGCAGCAGTAATGTCTCTAGATGATTGGTCATGATTTTCTCTTCATTATGCAAAAAGGTGAACTTTATTGTGCTGAATTATGCCATTCGTTAAGTCTAATCTTTTGATTTAAACAGCTGATGTACATTATTCGATTTATAATTCAGGATCGGATCAAGTTCTTCCATTGTGAAAGAGAGTCCAAGATAACGCTGTGCCATCAAATCGGCAAAGTGTGTTTTGATTAACGTAAACAGCATTTCACCGACCTGTTGACGATCCTCGAGGCTGCGTCCTGCGCCGATTTTCAGCGTCATGTGGACAAAGGCGTAATCTTGTTCGCCATCTGCCATTTGCCATGTATCCAGCCAGATTGCGCGGCTGCGGATGCCGCCCAGCGGGAAAATCCCCGTCTCGGCCAGCGCCTGATTCACGTTGGCAAACAGCGCCGGTAATCTGGCGGATTCACGGATATTTTCGGTACATTCAGCGTAAAAATGTGGCATGGTCTGCTCCTGTCAGGCTCTGATTTTTTCGGTGGTTTGTTCATTAACCGCATCATCAGATAGCGGGAAAACGGCGTTCACTTGCCCTGTTCCTGAACTGGCGAACAATTCGGTGAGAAATTCCACCTTACCGTCGTATTTGTCCCAACCGAGCAGGCCGAGCAACATCACTGTGTCGTGCATATTGCCTTCACCACGGCAATATTGCGCATACTCTGGCAGCATTTTGCAGAACTCCTTGAACTGACCTTCCTTCCAAAGTTGCACCACTCGGCGATCCATCTGCTCATCAAACTCGCGGGTGTAGCTGTTCATTCCTTCTTCGGCGCGTTGATCATCAATGAAACTGTGCGACATCGAGCCGCTGGCCAGTACCGCTACCGTACCGTCATATTTCTCAATCGCCCGCAACACGGCTTCACCCAGCTTGCGGCTGTCTTCAAAGGCATGAACGGTACAAAAGGCCGAAATCGAAATTACTTTGAAATGATGGTCACTGTTCATATAACGCATGGGAACCAGTGTGCCGTATTCTAATTTCAGGCTGGAGATTTCATGTGATTGAGCGCGAACCCCCATCTGGCGGGCTTCTTCCGCAATCATCCGGCCGAGTTCAGGATTGCCGTCATATTCATAAGTCATATCGCGAATAAAATGCGGTAACTCATTACTGGTATAAATGCCGGAAAAGTGTCCGGCACAGTTGATATGATAGGCACTGTTGACCAGCCAGTGGGTATCGAACACGATGATCGTATCGACGCCCATTTCATGGCAACGGCGGCTTATCTCTTTGTGACCATCAATCGCCCCCTGCCGGCAGCCATGATGTTTACCCGGCATTTCAGATAAATACATCGAGGGTACATGTGTAATTTTCGCGGCTAACGCTAACTTTCCCATAAATCCTCACTTGATATCAGGACGATGAACCGTGGTTAACGCTGGGATCAATTACACTCCCCAACGAGGAATGGGATGATCTCCCATTGAGATACAGACGTTTTTCACTTCGGCAAACACTTCAAGACTGTATTCCCCGCCTTCGCGTCCTGTACCGGAGGCTTTCACACCGCCGAACGGCTGGCGTAGATCGCGAACATTCTGGGAATTGACGAACACCATGCCGGCCTCAATGCTACGTGCCAGACGCAGAACTTTGCTGACATCCTGCGTCCAGATATAAGACGCCAGACCGTATTCCACATCATTGGCCATGCGCAGGCCGTCCTCTTCACTTTTAAAAGGCAGCAGACAGGCAACGGGGCCGAAGATCTCTTCCTGTGCCACGCGCATCCGGTTATTCACATCTGCCAGCACGGTTGGCCGCAGAAAATGACCCTTTTTCAGATGATCAGGCAGATCGGCGGGCTTATCAGAGCCGCCGGCCAGCAGCGTTGCTCCTTCTTCAATACCGAGACGAATATAGCCGGAGACTTTTTCCCAGTGCGACTGACTGATTAAGCTACCGACCTGAGTATTCGGATCTTGTGGATCGCCTACACGCAGGCGATTGGCGCGTTCAGCAAAGCGTTTAACGAATTCGGGGTAGATACTTTCTTGAATGAAAATACGGGAACCGGCGGTACAGCGTTCGCCATTGAGGGAGAAAATCGTGAACAGCGCTGAATCCAGCGCACGTTCAATATCCGCATCTTCAAAGATCAGAACAGGGGATTTGCCACCCAGCTCCATCGAATATTTTTTCAGGCCCGCACTTTGCATAATCCGGCGGCCAGTTGCGGTTCCTCCCGTAAACGAGATCGCCCGCACATCATGATGTTTTACCAGCGCATCGCCGGCGGTATTGCCATATCCCTGCACCACATTCAGCACACCAGCCGGAATACCCGCTTCCAGCGCCAGTTCGCCCAGACGGTTGGCGGTCAATGGGGAAAGTTCAGACATCTTCAGCACGGCGGTATTGCCCAGCGCCAGACACGGTGCCACTTTCCACGTTGCAGTCATGAAAGGCACATTCCACGGAGAAATCAGCGCACAAACCCCGACAGGCTGGATCAGCGTATAGTTGAGCATCTTGTCATCAACCGGATAAGTCCGCCCGTTCATCTGCTGGCAAATCTCAGCGAAGAAATCGAAATTATGGGAAGCGCGCGGGATCAGCACATTTTGCGTCTGGTGGATGGGCAGGCCGGTATCCTTGGTTTCCATCGCGGCAATATCGGGTACATTCTGGTCAATCAACTCCCCTAAACGGCGCATCAGGCGGGCACGTTCTTTCATTGGCGTATCCGCCCATTTGGGAAAAGCGTCTTTTGCCGCTGCAACCGCCTGATCAATCTCTGTCTGCCCACCGGATGCCACTTGCGCCAGCACTTCGCCGGTGGCGGGATTGGTGGTTTCAAAATAGGTGTTACTGGCAACGTTCTTGCCGTTGATCCAATGATTAATAGTGGTCATGACAGGTTTTCCTCATATTCTTGCTGGCTGACAATGTGATTCACCAGGCTCCCGACACCTTCGACGGACACAATCACTTCATCACCCGGCACAACATCTGACAGCCCTTTCGGCGTTCCTGTGGCAATCATGTCTCCCGGCTGTAGTGTCATAAAACTGCTCAGGTAGGCAATCAGGAAAGGAATATCAAAGATCAGGTCTGCCGTTGTGCCGCGTTGACGTAATTCCCCGTTGACCCGGGTGCTCAATATCAGGTTATGGGGATCGGCTATTGCATTTTTATCCACGATCCACGGGCCTATCGGGGTGAGCGTATCGCGGCTTTTCACGCGCAGATTGGGACGATAATAATTTTCCAGATAATCACGGATAGCGTAGTCATTACAGACGGTATAACCCGCGACATAACCCATAGCCTGTTCTCTGGAAACATTGCGGGCGGGTTTGCCAATCACAACAACCAACTCCGCTTCATAATGCATGTATTCCACATTGTCCGGCCGGACGGAAACCTGACGATGGCCGGTTAGACTATTGGCGGCTTTGATGAAGATCAGCGGCTCTTCCGGTGGCTTAAATTCCAGCTCCGTGGCGTGGTCGGCATAATTCAGTCCCAATGCGAACAGGGTGCCATTGGCAGGAGGGAGCCACAAAACATCGCGTCCGCTGACGACGCACCCATCAGACAGCAGGATATTTTCCTGCTCATCGACGATAACACTCATTTCTTGGTTCTGATAACGTACTCTGGCTTGTCTCATGACTGACCTCCCGCCTGCGCCATTCCTTCCAAATCGCTACCTTTCAACGTGATGTCTTCCAAAACGACTGTGTTTTTCAACGCAGGAAAACCTTCAGCTTTGACCGTGACGATGTCGTTAGGGTGGAGAGTAACACGCTGATGGGGGGTGCCGAGCAGGATGACATCGCCTTCGTTTAACGTGGAAAAATCACTTAATGCCGCCAGGAGTTCCGAAGCAGAACGCACAAGATCGCGGGTTGACCAGCGATCAACTGCCTGACCGTTGATTTCAGTGATGATATCGAGTGAATCTACTGATTTTGTTGTGATTATCTGGCCTATCGGACAAAATCCATCCCGGCATTTTTCTTTGATAGCGGGACGATAAAACGAAGTTTCTGGCAGGCTGACCTCATTGGCCAATGCATAACCCGCGATATATTGTTCTGCATCCTGAATAGAAACTTTACGGGCGGTTTTGCCAATCAGCAGTGCCAGCGTTGCACCGCTTTGTACCGTTTCCCCGATGGGATGAGGAATAATATCACCGGAGACAATCACCGTATTGCGGGGTTTAATAAACCAAATTGGAGTTTTTGGTGGCGTTTTATAAGGTAGCTCATCAAATGCCTCATGCCAGAAATCGAGTTGACTGCGATGGTTGAGGGCGACGGCAAAAACAGTGCCTTTCATTAACAACTCCTTGAAACCTGAACGACGTATCGCAAGATTGTTTATTAATATATTAATAAATCAACTGCCGTCAATGTTCAATATGTTAATGTAATTGTTAATTTTAATTGTGATCCATGTAACATCATTCTAGTATTGATTGTTTTTCCCACAGAAAGATCAAATTGTTATCTTAATTCATAAGGTCATTTGGCATTGAATTTAACTTATTTTTAACTTTTGTTTGGCAGAATAATTTTATTTATTTGTTAATGTTGAATTCTTTTCCCTTTGTAGATAATTATGACCATGTTAGTCTTTTTGACGTTTATGTTGTCTATAATGAATAGCGTACGCGTTCAGTTTATAGAGAATGACTAGTGGTTAACTTAAGAGTCACCTTTACTTATGCATGAATCCCTGACAATTGCATTGCTTCAGGCACGGGAAACCGCAATGGGTTTTTTCCGTCCTATTTTGAAAAGCTATAACTTGACTGAGCAACAATGGCGTATTATTCGTGTACTTGCGAGTAGCCGTTCGATTGATTTCCATGATTTAGCTTGTCTCACCTGCATCTTACGCCCAAGCTTGACGGGCATTCTGACACGTATGGAACGTGATGGACTTATCTTCCGCCTGAAACCAATGAATGATCAGCGTAAGCTGTATGTTTCCCTGACACCGGCTGGTCAGGAGCTTTACGAACAGGCCAGAGAGCAGGTTAATGATGGTTATAAGGCGATTGAAGATGCTTTTTCTCCAGCAAAATTGGCTCAGCTTTTAGCGTTGCTGGATGAGTTTACTTCCATCGGAAACCTCGTTCAGGAAGATATAGAGACAGAAAATGAGTAGCTGATAGCGGTACCACATTAATATATTAATTAAGTGATTTATTAAATGGTGGAATAAAAGCCGCCGGAATGAACTGTTTGTGTGTTTTTAGCAGTTTATTGCGGCGGTTTTTCTATTTTTAATGGGAAAATTGAGTCTGAAATAGCGCAAATAAGAAAAATATTATGAGTAGAAAAATTGAAGTATTAATATTTCTGTTAGTATTTTTTTAATGGGTCTGTCGGATATATTGATACACATTTTTATCATTCAAAATAAAAAATCTAACATATCGGATTTATCCTCATAAAAATTAATAACCAACATTTGGTATATATATCCCTGAAATGAATAAGGATGATTTCCCTTTGTTATTACTAGCTTTTGTTAATGAGAATCATTTGTGTTTTAATGTCGACGCTTTAGATAAAGAAAATAGATGGCATTAAGTATTACTATTATTAAATTATTTTTTTGTTTAATTTTTTATTAAATATTGACAGGATAATAAATAACTCATTAAAAGTCATGACTCCAATTTATTTATCTATGCGTTGGGTATAACGCTTGCTGGCCACATGCAGTTTCCCCGCTAACGCCTTTTCATAACTTTGCCAACCATCCGTCATATAAATAATAATATTGAAAGGAGTCAGCAAAGCCAGTAGGCGCATTAATGTCTTTTTTGTCCTGTAATCAAAAACATGGGCGATCACTTTTCGTCTTATCCTAGGTCATGTATTAAATGGTTAGTTGCTGTGATATGCTTCCGGCTTTTTAAGGATGAAGTATGGCCAAAGTTGATGTCTATTGCCGTTATTGCCACAAATCAGAACAGGTCAAAGGACATGGGAAAGGAAATGGCGGACATCCTCGTTATCGCTGTTATAGCTGCTGTAAGGTCTTTCAGTTGGCGTATACCTATCAGGCCTGCAAACCCGGCGTTAAAGAACAGATTGTCGATATCGCGATGAATAACGGGGGAATTCGTGACACCGCTCGGATCCTGAAAGTCGCCACCGCCACCGTCATGAAAACATTAAAAACCTCAGACCCCGAAACGTAACGACACTTCCCCTTGCGGAATGTGGCATCCAGATTGTCTGTGAAATCGACGAGCAATGGTCGTTTGTCGGCAATAAGAAAAACCAACGCTGGCTTTGGTATGCTTGGGAACCCCGCCTGAAGCGAATAGTGGCTCATGTTTTTGGCGATCGCAGTCGAAAAACGTTAGACAAGCTGCTTACCCTCTTATCTTCCTTTACTATTCGGTTTTACTGCACGGATGACTATGTTGTTTATGACCCACTTCCCGAGGAAGAGCACTTGACTGGAAAGGCGTTTACTCAGCGTATAGAGAGAACGAATTTAACGCATCGTACCCGAATCAAAAGGCTGAATAGAAAAACCATTGGGTATTCAAAATCGGAAGAAATGCACGATAAAGTGATAGGAACCTTTATTGAACGTGAACATTATTTTTAATACCTAATCTAATCATTTAATACATGACCGCTGTTATAGCTGCTGTAAGGTCTTTCAGTTGGCGTATACCTATCAGGCCTGCAAACCCGGCGTTAAAGAACAGATTGTCGATATCGCGATGAATAACGGGGGAATTCGTGACACCGCTCGGATCCTGAAAGTCGCCACCGCCACCGTCATGAAAACATTAAAAACCTCAGACCCCGAAACGTAACGACACTTCCCCTTGCGGAATGTGGCATCCAGATTGTCTGTGAAATCGACGAGCAATGGTCGTTTGTCGGCAATAAGAAAAACCAACGCTGGCTTTGGTATGCTTGGGAACCCCGCCTGAAGCGAATAGTGGCTCATGTTTTTGGCGATCGCAGTCGAAAAACGTTAGACAAGCTGCTTACCCTCTTATCTTCCTTTACTATTCGGTTTTACTGCACGGATGACTATGTTGTTTATGACCCACTTCCCGAGGAAGAGCACTTGACTGGAAAGGCGTTTACTCAGCGTATAGAGAGAACGAATTTAACGCATCGTACCCGAATCAAAAGGCTGAATAGAAAAACCATTGGGTATTCAAAATCGGAAGAAATGCACGATAAAGTGATAGGAACCTTTATTGAACGTGAACATTATTTTTAATACCTAATCTAATCATTTAATACATGACCTTATCCTATCGTCGGCATAAAAGAGCCAACGGGGCGGCTTTACCGATTTGGGTTTGAGTTTTTTAAATGACGAAGCACGGTATTCAGGCCAATCCCCATCACTCGTGCTGTCGCCCGGCATCCATCCCATTCATAGCCATATCGACGATTTGCTTATGGGTGCCGGGACGACAAGCAGCATAAGTGAACTCAAGTTGCCAGAAATGACGGCAGGATTGGCAGAGATAACGTTGATGACCAGAACGTGAGCGCCCGTTGCGATATTGGCAAAATCAGGCGCTGACGGAAGCGACTTCCCGCAATATTTGCTGGAGCAGCGTTTAAAAAACGCCAATAACCCTGAACATGCGGACTATTGGCAGCAGCATATTGCGGCAGGATTACCTTTAATGGACGATGCCACTTCAAGACTGGCGAATGGCGATGAGTCGTTTTATGATTGAGTTCGGTGATCGCCTTGACGGTCATTACTAAGAAAAGGTATTTACACAAAATGGTATACAGGCTCCCCTTGCAAGGTAAACAAACGTCTCCATTTCTTTTTACTTTGAGAATTCTTTAATTGCCTCATTATTCTCAGTTAGCTCCTTAAACCACAAGCAAGCCTCTATGTCTCCATTCTTACATGCAAGCCCAAACATATCTCTGCCACGCTTAAAGTCTTTGGTCACCCCTTGACCAAGAAGATACATCATGGCGAGATGAAACTGTGACTCTCCGTGATTTTGTCGGGAGGCATTTTCAAACAATTGCCAGGCTATCTGGTAATCGCGCAGCACTCCGGAATTTCCCCCATAATATATCACACCGAGTTTGTACTGGGCTTCAGGTAGATCTTGTGCCGCAGCTTTCTCAAACCATTCTCTGGCAATCTTGATACTTTGCTCTACACCGCGCCCGTGAAGATAAATCATTCCAAGCTGGTACTGTGATATTGCAATATTTTGCTGGGCTGCTTTTTCAAACCAATCTCTGGCTTTGTTTAGATTTTGGTTATCATTCTCATTATTGTAAAAATAGATAAGCCCGAGATTATTTTGAGCCTTAGCAAAATTTTGGTTGGCCGATTTTTCAAACCATTCGATGGCTGTCTGTATGTTTTCAGGCGTGCCTTTTCCTGTCATATACATTACGCCAAGGTAATTTTCCGCTTCCGCCGAATTCTGTTGGGCCGCTTTTTCAAACCAACTCTTCGCTAGTTGATAATCCTGTTTCACTCCTTGGCCGTGGAAATACATGACTCCAAGATCAGTTTGTGATTTAGCATCACCGCCAATTGCCGCAAAACGCAAAGTTTCTAAACTCACCTCACTTGCATAAAGAAATCCGTTGGTGAATAACGCCATCATTAAAATGATAGAGGATAAGTATTTTTTCACTTTACCTTTTATCCTTCCCTTAGCTGCTGTTCAATTTATCTCAGATTTAGCCCAATTTGATTGGGCTAAATCTGTTGATAATAATATGGCTACCTACTGTAAAACTGCATTCTGATACAAATCCCACCGGTTTCCGTAAATATCCTCAAATACCACCACCACACCATATTCCTCCTGACGGGGTTCTTCACAGAAATGAACGCCGTTTTCTTTCATTTTGTGGTAATCACGCCAAAAGTCGTCAGTTTGCAGGAAAAGGAATACTCGTCCACCACACTGATTACCAATAAATTACAGTATCCGGGTTCCCAGAGTCACGTCTCGTTCTGGCTGGAGCAGTACGGTGCCTTGATCGTCACAGACGGCGGCCAGAACGAGGACTTCTGACTTAAAGCCTGCCACTCTTCTTGGTGGAAAGTTGACAACTGCCAACACTTGTTTGCCGATTAATTGTTCTTCTGTGTAGTTTTGGCATATCTGGGCGGAGCTCTGTTTTTCACCGATATCACTGCCAAAATCGATATAAAGTTTATAGGCTGGCTTAATGGCTTTTTCGTTTTTTTCTGCTTTGATGATTTTGCCTACACGGATATCGAGCGACATAAAGGCGTCAAAGGTGGCAGGTTCGAGATGTATATTTTCCATAATGTATGACGGGTTGTTCAAATAATATTATTTAACATAAGCATAATGCGAAACAATATTCAGGGCAAAATGACTTTCGATTTATGGAATGTTGATCGCAATGAGTCGTCCTCTGGCAAACTATTCCTGTTAACGCACTCCACCCGCAATCATTTTGACAGGGTGTATCTGTGGGTAGTAGTCAGAAATGGGTTTCTGACCTAACTGCCAGAACAGGTCATCCATATCGTGCTGATGGCTGTTGCATAGCAGGCCGACGATACTGCCGCTATGGGCGACATTCAGGCCGTAAATTCCACTTTGTTCGACTAAATCCAATAATTGATAAAACCGGGGCTTAGGCAGTATCGGCTGATTCGCGATGGCGCTCAGGGTGCAGGCTTCCCCTAGACGAGAGTTGTCATGATGTTTATTTGCGATGCGAAACTGCTGCCATGCCTGTTGGAGCAGCGGCGCACTTTCCAGCAAGAGTTGACGGCGATCCCGCCGATGGTGCTCTTCCGTCAAAATAGTTTGCCGACTTTCCAACAGCAAAATATCGATATCCGGCTGCCATGCGAAGGGGATCTGAGTTTGAGCGGTCAGGTGATCGAACAACGTTAATGATTCAAATACCGTGCTGTCAGTCGGTTCGAGCTTGACACAGAGTTGCGCGAGGGTGGTGCTGTTCAGCGATTTACCCAGTAATTTGGCCGTGGCGTGTGCGGTGGCGGCAATATCTGCGGTGCTGCTGGCCATGCCTTTGGCAACCGGAATGGTCGATTGGTATTCAATGCGCAGGCAGGCCGATAATTCAGCAGGTTCATTCCAGTGTTCCAGCAGCAATTCCACCATCTGGCGCATACGTGGCCGTTCATCAGCAGAGGCATGGCCCTCGCTGACCGCGACACAACTGAACCAATTAATGGGACAGGAGATCAGTTTCTCTCCGCCGAATAGCCATCCTTGCAGCAGTTCTCCACAGGAAGCCGGGCAGCAGGCTTCAGCCATGTGCGAAAACGTGCTGTATGGCGGCGGTCAGGCGTCGGTTTTCCCATTCGCTGCGTACGGCGATTCGATAGTAACTCTCGTCCAAGCCAACATAGTTTTTGCAATGGCGGATCAGCAGTCGGTGCTCAAGCAGAGTGTGCCATAGATCAAGATTGGGCTGATGGCAGCGAAAGAACAGGAAATTCGCGGAAGGCGGCCAGACGGTGAGTTCAGGGCAGGAGGAAAGGTACGTCCATAGATAATGTTGTTGTGATTTTAGCCATTGATGGGTGGCGGTAATATAAGCCTGATCATCCAACAAGACTTCACCCACCTGCGCCGCAAGGGCATTAATAGACCACGGTTCACGCCGGTTTTTCATCCACGCCACCCCTGCGCAATCCCCGCTGACCAGATAGCCTAGCCGCAACCCCGGAATGGCGAAGAATTTTGTCAGTGAACGCAGCACATAAAGGTGGCGGGTGGCGGCAATGTGCGGGATCAGGCCTCGGTTATCGGGCAGAAAATCAATAAAGGCTTCATCAACAATCAGCGCTATGCGGTGCTCTTCACAATGTTGCCCCAGCGATTGCAGAAACCGGCTGTCTGGCATTAAACCGGTTGGGTTATTGGGCGTAGCTATAAAGACACAATCGGGTTGAAGAATTGTCAGTGTATCCAGCAGGCGTAGATCGGGTTGAAATCCTGCGTCTTCTGTTAATGGATACGCGATGATCTCAGCCCCAACGTGCTGCAAAGCTCGGCGGTATTCGGCAAATCCGGGGGTGAGGAGCAGGGCGCGTTTCGGGTTGAGGTAACGGACAACGGCGTAGATCAGTTCTGTTGCACCATTGCCTGCTATTACCGAAGCGGTATCGCACTGATGGGCGTCAGCCAGTACCTGATGCAAATGGCGATATTCTACGTCGGGATATTTTTCGATGCAGGCAAGGTTATCTTTAATCAGCGTCTTCACCCGTTCCGGGGCACCCAGCGGGTTGATATTGGCGCTTAAATCGATGAGTTCGTTGGCCGGAATGCCGAACTGTTGGGCAACTTCGATGATATTGCCGCCGTGTTCACTCATTATGTCACCAGCCGGGTGAGAGGATTCATCATGACTGCGGTTGAACTGAGCGCAATGGGGGTGGAGGTAAAGGCGAGTATCTCAGTTAACCGGACGACATTGCCAATCACAATTAATGCGGGCGCATGTAGTTGGTGATGTTCAACTTCTGTGGTCAGCGTTGCCAGTGTAGCGATGGTCATCTCCTGTCTGGGCTGGCTGGCATACATAATTACCGCTGCGGGCGTAGCGGGAGGTTTGCCGAATTGTATCAATTGCTGGCAGATTTCGGCCAGACGGCTCATGCCCATCAGAATAATCAGCGTGCCATCCAATTGCGCCAATGCGCGCCAGTTCTGTGGCTCCTTACCTAGGGAAAGGTGGCCGGTCACCACATGGAAGCCGGATGCATAATCGCGGTGGGTAACGGGAATACCGGCATAAGCCAGCCCGCCAATGGCGGAACTGATACCCGGAATAATTTCAAATTCGATACCCTGTTGTGCCAGCGTTTCTGCCTCTTCGCCCCCGCGTCCGAATACATAGGGATCACCGCCTTTCAGGCGCACGATTTGTTTCCCGTCCAGTGCGTGTTTAACCAGAATCTGGTTAATTTCTTCTTGCGGGATCGGGTGGTGATTGCGTTCTTTGCCAACGTTAATGATGTCGCAGTGTTCTGGTGCCTGTGCAATCAGCTCAGGATTGACGAGACGATCATGCACAATAACATCCGCAGATTGAATGTAATGCAGCCCTTTAACAGTAATTAACGCTGCTTCGCCCGGGCCTGCTCCGATTAGCCATACTTTGCCTTTATTCATAGAACTCCCTTTATATTTTCCTTCTTATATAGAAGTGTATAGGGAACGCGGGTGGTATGAATGATACTTAATAACCGGATTGTATTTTTCTCGTTATTTAACATTAATTCAATCTGGTTTTTAATTTAACGTATTATTACGTAAGTGTGAATGAAATGGATTTGATTTAGGTCAATATTCATTTATTTAAAAATAATGGATTCTTTTGATTCATATAATAATCATCTGAAAATATTTATTTGTATGAAGGTTTTTTGGTCATATTAATGATCTGTATTTTGGTTTGCCTTATTGTTTTAATATAAAAAGAAAATATTATTCAATGTGTTATGTTTATTTTAATGTAGATATATTTGTTTTTTCTATAATTATTTTTATTTACCCATGAATAAAAATAGTGTTTAAAATTCAATAAATATGAACAAGATCACAAAATTAATCATGTGTGTATTTATAAATAGTGGAACTATTTATTTTAAAAGGTGATTAATAACGCTTCGTTATTTTAATATAAAACTCTGGTTTGTAATGATAATGATAATGTTAATGTATTCTTTGTGTGATTAATAAACGGTTGTTTTAAGACTCTATGGGGTATTTTATTAATATAATAATGAAATAAACTTATTATTATATTATTAAGGTTATGCGTGTGTTTTATTATTTAAAATAGGTTGAATCTGTTTTATTTGATAAATATCAATGAGAGAGATCGGATATTCCAGTTTTAATAGCAGGTAATAGTTTTAGCTAAATGGTCAGGGTAAATAGTTTGAAGTAAATAGTCTGGGGAAATCCTATGCGGCAGAAATATGCTTTTGTCATTGCAGGTACAGGCAGCGGATGTGGCAAAACCACCGTCACACTGGGGATTATGCGAGCACTAATGTGCCGCCAGTTACGGGTTCAGCCATTCAAGGCGGGGCCTGATTATCTGGATGGTGGCTGGCATCGTGCGGTGACGGGGGTAGCCTCCCGCAATCTGGATGCTTTTATGCTGCCTGTCCCTATTCTGAATGGCCTGTTTAATCAGGCTGTAGCCGATAAGGATGTTGCTGTTATTGAAGGCGTCATGGGGCTATATGATGGCTATGGTGCAGACCCTGATTATTGCAGTAGCGCGGCGTTGGCAAAGCAGCTTGGCTGTCCGGTGATTTTAGTGGTGGATGGCAAGGCGGTATCTACATCCATTGCTGCCACAGTGATGGGATTTCAGCACTTTGATCCTTCCGTCAATATTGCGGCTGTGCTGATCAACCGGGTGAACCATGATAGCCATTTTCAGTTGTTGAAACAGGCGATTGAAGACTATTGCGGGCTTCCCGTCTTGGGGCATATTCCCGTCATGCCGGATATTGCACTGCCTTCCCGTCATCTTGGGCTGATCCCGGCCCAAGAGCGAAATAGTCAATATGATGAACAGTGGCAGCATCTGGCGCACCAGATAGAAACGACGGTCGATCTGGACACGCTGCTGGCGCTGACTCCATTACCGGCATTACCGCAAGGCGATATCACTTCCCTTGTCGATCCGGCGATTGGTCAGGGGTTGACGCTGGCACTGGCGGAAGATGAAGCCTTTCATTTTTATTATTCCGATAACCTGCTGTTGCTGGAACACGCGGGTGTGGTCATCAAACGTTTCAGCCCGTTGCACGATAGCCAGTTGCCGGAGTGTCAGATGATCTATCTGGGCGGGGGATATCCTGAAATGTATGCCCAGTCACTGGCGGCCAATCACGCGATGCATGAGGCATTGCGTCAGGCGCAGCGACAAGGCATTGCCATATATGCGGAATGTGGCGGCCTGATGTATCTCGGTGATGCTCTGACCGATGTACAGGGCGTCCGCCACTCTATGGTGGGTTTGATTGCCGGTGAAAGCCGGATGGGAAATAGTCTGAAACGCTTTGGTTACTGCGAGGCGACGGCGGTATGCGACACGCTTTTGGTGGCGAAGGGGGAAACCCTGCGCGGGCATGAGTTCCATTATTCTGATTTCACGTCTGCCCAGCCGCCGGTATTCCACTGTACCAAACAGCGTAGCGGCATGGTGCAGAAAAGCTGGTTTGGCGGATATCAAAACGGCAATACGCTGGCGGGGTATCTGCATGTTCATTTTGCCCAACGCCCTGATTTGCTCCATCGCTGGCTGACGATCGCCCGCAAGCAGATGGCAAGGGGGCAATCATGACCGTTTTACTTTGGTTTGCGGCGTTTGTTCTCGATATGAAACTGGGCGATCCCCCGCATTGGCCGCATCCGGTGCGCTGGATGGGTCGGCTGATCAATCAGGCTGAACGCGTTATTCGTGGGCGATGCAAAACCGACGCTGATTTGAAATGGGGCGGGGTGGCCTTGTGGCTGGTGGTGGTGGGCAGTGTCTGGCTGATGAGTTATCTGGTTCTGTGGCTGGCTTATGGTGTGGCGTTCTGGTTCGGCATGCTGGTGGAAGTCTGGCTGATTTATACCGTGCTGGCCGGACGTAGCCTGAGTGATGCGGCCAATGCAGTCTATCAGCCATTGAAACAGGGCGATCCGGTGGCCAGCCGTCAACAACTGGCTCAGATTGTCGGGCGGGATACATCACAGTTACAACCGCCGCAAATCAGCCGTGCTGCCATTGAAACGGTGGCAGAAAACAGCGTGGATGGCGTGATTGCTCCGTTGTTCTTCCTGATGATTGGCGGCGCTCCACTCGCGATGGCTTATAAGGCGGTCAATACCCTTGATTCGATGGTGGGCTATAAGACGCCCCGTTATCGGGCGCTGGGCATGTTCTCGGCTCGCATGGACGATGTGGCAAACGGGATACCTGCGCGTTTGGGCTGGCTTTTGCTGGCGCTGGCGGCGAAGTGGCTGGGGTTGAATTTTCGTCAGGCACTGCGTATCGGCTGGCGTGATCGCTACCAACACCGCAGCCCCAACAGTGGCTGGCCGGAAGCCACGGTAGCAGGCGCATTAGGTATCCGGCTTGGCGGGCCGAGTGTCTATTTTAATCAGCGGGTTGAAAAACCGTGGATCGGTGACGCACGGCGTGAAGTCACACCGGAAGATATCCCGCAGTCCGTGCAGATGATGAGGGTAGCATCGGTGATGGCGCTCCTGCTGTTTGCGTTGCTGCATAGTCTGGTCAGTGTAACGCCATTCAACGCAGTGCTATAAGAAGAGGAAACACGATGAACTATCCTCAACGCTCGTATATTCAACAACCTCAGCAGATTGAGCAACATAGCTTCGACATTATCACGGGGATTATCCGTGAATCGCGGCCTGATTATCATTTTGTGGATGCCGGACAGGAAGCGGTGATTAAACGGGTGATCCACACCACCGCTGATTTTGACTGGCTCGATATCCTCCATTTTTCACCGGATGTCCTGCATCGTATTCGTGATGGGATCTTACGCGGCTGCACGTTATACACCGATACCACGATGGTGTTATCCGGCATCAATAAAACCCGTCTGGCGCAATATGGCAGTGAATGTCGTTGTTATGTCAGCGATCCCCGTGTCGTGCAAATGGCGAAAGTGCAGCAGATCACCCGTTCAATGGCGGCGGTCGATATCGCCTTGCAAGAGTCAGGAGAGAAGATTTTTGTTTTTGGTAATGCCCCCACCGCGCTGTTTCGCTTGCTGGAACATCAATCCACGCCCATTGCCGTCGTCGGGGTGCCGGTGGGTTTTGTCGGGGCGGAAGAGTCCAAAAATGCGCTTATACATAGCGACTTGAGCTGCATTGCGGCGAGAGGGCGCAAAGGTGGCAGCAATATTGCGGCGGCGATTATCAACGCTGTTTTGTACCGGATGCCGGAGGTGCGGCATGAATGAAACGTTGAATGAAACACCACACACGCAGGCAGAAAGCCTCGGTACGGTCTGGCACAGAGGGAAACAGTACCGCAAAGGTTATACCACCGGCTCTTGTGCCACGGCTGCTGCGCGGGTCGCGGCGTTAATGATCCTGCGCCAGCAGATTATCCATCAGGTTTCCATCGTAACCCCTTCCGGTGTCACGTTGGCCTTGAACGTTGAACAGCCGCTGATTGAAGGTCAGCAGGCAGTGGCGGCGATCCGCAAAGATGGCGGTGATGATGTTGACGCCACCCACGGGATGTTGATTTTTGCCCGCGTCTCCCTGAATGACAGCGGAATCATCACGCTGGATGGCGGTGCAGGGGTTGGCCGAGTCACGCGGGTCGGGATCGGTTTACCAATAGGCTGGGCGGCTATCAATAAAACGCCGCGGCACACTATTGAAGAAGCAGTGCGAGAGGTGATTGGTCTTCAGCGTGGGGCAGATATTGTGATCTTTGCGCCAGAAGGCGAAGAACGGGCGAAAAAAACCTATAACGACCGGCTGGGGATCAAAGGGGGAATTTCGATTATCGGTACGACGGGCATTGTCATGCCGATGTCAGAAGAGAGCTGGAAGCGTTCACTGGCGCTGGAATTGGAAGCTAAACGCGCCAGCGGATTGGATCGGATTATCTTTGTGCCGGGTAATCACGGTGAGCGTTTTGTCAGTCAGCAGTTGGGCATTGACGGAAACTATGTGGTGACGATGAGTAACTTTGTCGGCTACATGCTTCAGGAAGCGGTGCGTTTACAGTTCAGTCATGTGGTACTGGTGGGTCATGTCGGTAAGCTGGTGAAAATCGCAGCGGGTATTTTCCATACCCACAGCCATATCGCGGATGGCCGCATGGAAACCCTGATCGCCAACCTTGCCTTAATGGGCGCGCCTTTCGAACTGATTCAGGCCGTTGATCACTGTGATACCACCGAAGCCGCCATCGAACTGATCGCGGAACGTGGCTGGCAGGCGGTGCATCAGCAGATTGCCCGGAAGATCTGCGGGCGCGTTGATCAAATGCTGCGTTTTTCCAGTGGCAGGCCACAGTGCGATGCCATTCTTTTCTCCTTTGATAATCAAGTGTTGGGCTGCAATCGGCCAGTGGATGAGATTGTGGAGGGGTTCCGATGATTACGGTCGTTGGTATCGGCCCCGGCGCTATCGCAAATCAAACGCTGGCCGCGCTGGATGCCATCAAACAGGCGGAAATATTGGTAGGAGGTGCTCGTCATCTGGCTGAATTTCCCCATTTCCGGGGCGAAACCCGCCGTTTGAATGCCGATATGGATGGATTGATGCAATGGCTTGAACTGCGCCAGCATCAGCAGGTTGTGGTGCTGGCGTCGGGTGATCCCCTGTTTTATGGCATAGGTAAACGCATCGCTGAACATTTTGTCGGCGAGCCGCAAAACATTCGCATCATTTCCGGTATCAGTGCCATTCAATACCTGTGCGCCCGAATTCTGCTGGATATGAATGATATCTACCTTACCAGCAGCCACGGTCGAAAACCGGATTTTGACTGGCTGCTCCGGCACGAAAAAATCGCAATGGTGACAGATGAGGTGATTGGCCCCCGCCAGATTGCGGAGGAGATTTTGGCTCGCGGGCAGCATCGCCGGATGGTGATTGGTGAAAATTTGTCACAGGAGAACGAGCGGATTGTTTGTCTGAGTGCGCAACAGGTCGCCGGATACGGTGACATTAATTATGGCTTGAACGTGGTGGTGATCCTTAATGAAAGATGAACTGTTTTTGCGTGGTCATCGCATTCCCATGACCAAAGAAACTGTCAGAGCGCTGGCACTGGAACGGCTGGAACTGACAAAAGCCCGGCGTCTGATTGATGTCGGAGCGGGGACAGGCAGCGTCAGTATTGAAGCTGCATTGCGTTACCCCACGCTGGATGTTCTCGCGATTGAACGTAAGGAAGAGGCGCTGGCACTGATCTATGAAAATGTCCGGCACTTTGGCTGTCACACAGTCCGCATTCAGGCGGGTGTTGCACCACTGCCCTTGGAGGAAGCCGTCGATGCCATTTTTATCGGCGGAACAGGCGGGCATTTGACGGAATTAATCGATTGGTCGCTGACACACCTGAACCCAGGCGGGCGTTTGGTGATGACGTTTATCCTGCTGGAAAACTTTATGCAGGCATTGGCGCATCTGCAATCTTGTCAGGTGGTGTCTCTTGATGGCCGTGAAATTCAGATTGGGGAACTGACCCCATTGGGGCAGGGGCACTATTTCAAACCCAACAACCCCACCTATTTGATTTCCTGCCAGAAATTTTTCGAACACCTGTCCGAGCCAGAGGAAAACGCTTATGCCTGAATATGTTGATCCCGAATCAGCGTGTTTTGATGCTGAAAAAGTCTGGTTTGTCGGGGCGGGGCCGGGAGATAAAACCCTGATCACCCTGAAGGGATATCAACTGCTGCAACAGGCGCAAGTGGTGATTTATGCCGGATCGCTGATTAATCGGGAGCTACTGGAATATTGCCGTGCGGATGCAGAATGCTATGACAGCGCGGGTATGACATTACAGGAAATCACTGATTTGATGGCGAACAGTGTCAAAGCCGGAAAATTAGTTGTGCGTCTGCAAACGGGGGATTTGTCGCTATTCGGTTCTATCCGTGAACAGGCTGAAATGCTGGCCGGTCAGGGAATAGGTTTTGTCTCTGTGCCGGGTGTCAGCTCTTTTCTCGGTGCGGCTGCGCAATTGGGGGTGGAATATACCGTCCCCGAAGTGGCGCAAAGCCTGATCATCACCCGCATGGTTGGCCGAACGCCGATGCCGCCACGGGAAACACTGGAAGCTTTCGCCGCTCATCAGACATCGATGGCGATCTTCCTGTCGGTACAGGATATAGCCGGTGTCACTGTTCGGCTGATACAGGGCGGCTATCCGCAGGAAACTCCCGTCGCGGTGGTTTACAAAGCAACGTGGCCGGACTGCCGGATTGTTCGTGGCACATTGGACACGATTGTGGAACAGGTACGCACGGCAGGTATTCAGAAAACCGCCCTGATTTTGGTCGGCGCATTTCTTGGCGAGGAGTACCACTACTCAAAACTGTATGATGCGGGGTTCAGCCATGAATATCGTCAAGCATGATGAGCGGATCGCGTTGTTCTGCCTGACATTCGGCGGCATGGCATTAGCGCGCCGTCTGCAATCTCATCTGGCCGTGGATTGTTTTACTTCCCCTGAACTGGTGGAAACGGGGTTCAGGGCTTTCGATAGTGGCTTTGCCAATACGGTACGCAATGCGTTTATCCAATATGGCTCGCTGGTTATGGTTGGTGCGACGGGGATCGCTATCCGCGTGATTGCACCACTGCTTAAGGACAAACTGATTGATCCGGCGGTTGTCGTGCTGGATGAAAAAGGCCAGTTTGCCATCAGCCTGTTATCGGGGCATATGGGCGGTGCGAATGATCTGGCGCGTCAGGTTGCGGATCTGCTTGGCGGGCAAGCGGTCATCACAACTGCAACGGATGTCAACCAACTCGCTGCAATTGATATGTTATCCCGGCAAATTGACGGCGAAATGGCGGATTTTCGCGCCAGCGTCAAGACAGTGAACCAAATGCTGGTCAATGGCAAACGGGTGGGAATATGGTGGCATCCGGCGCTGATTGACGAAAAAGGGCAGTGTGATACCCGTGGATTTATTCCGGTGGAATCCCTTGATGATTTGCCGGAACTCGATGCCTTGGTTTACGTCAGCCACCGACGGGCAACACCCGTATTGGCGATCCCGACCTTCAAATTAGTGCCACGCCGGATTATCGCGGGTATTGGTTGCCGGCGCGGGATCGCTGCTGAACGGGTCGCGCAGTTATTGGATCGTCATCTGGCAGAACATGATTTTGATCCTCTGGCATTAAAAGCCATCGGCAGTGTGGAACTGAAACAAGAAGAGCCGGCTTTAGTTCAACTGGCGGAAAAACGCCGCATTCCTTTTCAAATTTTCTCTGTTAACCAGCTCGCCCAATGTGAACAGGCATTCCCTGCCTCTGAATTCGTGCGTAAAACCGTGGGTGTCGGCTGTGTCTCCCAACCCGTTGCCTGGCTGATGAGTCAGGGGCGGCTGGTTGGTCATACCCTGCGTGAGCAGGGCGTCACTATCACACTAGGAGTATTGCAGCCATGTTAACCGTCATTGGAATAGGCCCCGGCAGTGAAGCCATGATGACGCAGGAAGCGATAGCCGCACTGAAAGCCGCAGATATCGTGGTGGGTTACAAAACCTACACTCATTTGGTAAAGCCGCTGGTGGGCGATAAAGAGATTATCAAAACCGGCATGTGTAAAGAGATTGAGCGCTGTCAGGTGGCGATTGATCTGGCAGAAGAAGGCAAAAATGTCGCGCTGGTCTGTAGCGGCGATGCGGGGATTTATGGCATGGCGGGGCTGGTTCTGGAACTGGTCAGTCAGCATCAACGCCATGTGGAAGTGCGTCTGGTGGCCGGTGTGACGGCCAGTACCGCTTGCGCCTCACTGCTTGGTGCTCCTCTGATGCACGATTTCTGTCATATCAGCCTGAGCGATTTGCTTACGCCGTGGGCGGTGATTGAAAAACGGGTACGGGCAGCCGCCGAAGCGGATTTCGTGGTGTGTTTTTACAATCCGCGCAGCCGTGGCCGCGAAGACCATCTGGCACACGCCTTTGCGTTGATGGCGCCGTGGACACCGGCAGAAACACCCGTCGGTGTGGTCAAGGCGGCGGGGCGCAAGAAAGAAGAAAAATGGCTGACCACTTTTGGCGGGATGGATTTTTCCCGCGTTGATATGCGCAGTCTGGTGATTGTCGGCAATCAATCCACTTACGTGCGTGATGGGCTGATGATCACACCGAGAGGGTACAGATTGTGAAACAGCCACAAATCCACATTTTTGGCGGCACAAGTGATGCCCGCCAGATTTGCATGATGATGGACAGCGCTGGCATTGATTATCGCCTGTCTGTTGCCACGGCCACGGGAGCGCAGCAGGCGGCTGATATCCGCGGTGACATTGTGATTGGCCGGATGGAAGCAGAGGGCATGGTGGATTATCTGCAAAAGCAGAAAACGCAGAGGGTCATCGATGCTTCTCATCCTTATGCCGAACAGTTGAGCCAAAACATCGCGCAGGCCTGCCAGAAGCTGGATATTCCTCTGATCCGTTATATCCGTCCGAGTGACATTGATGATGTCGAACATGCCTTGATCCATAAAGTGGCGACTCTTGATCAGGCATGCGAAGTGGCCGCCAGATTAGGCGAACGGATTTTGCTGACTACCGGCAGCAAGCAACTGGCCGATTATGTGACGCGTTTGGCAGGAAAAACCGTGCTGGCGCGTGTCTTGCCGACGGCAGAAGTCTTGGCGCTATGTGAATCCTGCGGCCTGTCGGTTGATCAGATTTTTGCCCTGAAAGGCCCGTTCAGTGCCGATTTTAATCGGGCATTCTACCAATTCTGTCAGGCGGATGTGGTCATCACCAAAGAATCCGGTGAACAGGGCGGTTTCAAGGAGAAAGTTGAGCCGTGCCTTGCGCTGGGTCTGCCCTGCATCGTGATCTGCCGTCCGGTACATCCGTTTAACGGTGAGGGAATTACGCAGGCCAACGGTTTGGAAGAAATGGCTCAGCTATTGGCGAATTTCCCGGCGATAGCTAACTAATAAGGGATAATGCGATGAAAAAAGCACTGTTGGTGATCAGTTTCGGAACCCGTTATCCCGAAACGCGAAAAAATAATATTGAAGCCTGTGAGCAGCAGTTGGCTTCTGTTTTTCCTGATAGGGAACTGTTTCGCGCTTTTACCTCCGGCATGATTATTCGCAAATTGCGGGAGCGTGATGGCATCCACATTGACACGCCTCACGATGCGCTGACCAGACTGTATCACGCTGGTTATCACGATATCGCTGTTCAGTGCCTGCATATCATCAAAGGTGACGAGTATGAAAAAGTCCTTCATGAAGTAGAACGATTTCGCCCGCAGTTTCAACGTCTGGTACTGGGCGCCCCTTTACTGAATCATTTTGAAGACTATCTGCAATTGATGAGGGCGTTGCACCACCAGCTCCCCAGATTGGGTGACAAAGAGTGTGTGGTCTTCATGGGACACGGCACGACTCACCCCGCTTTTTCTGCTTACGCCTGTCTGGATCACCTGATGACTCACTACCACTTTCCGGCTCGCGTGGGGGCAGTGGAAAGCTACCCGGAAATCGCTTTGATTATTAAGGGACTGAAAGCCGAAGGCATCCGTAAAGTTCACCTGATGCCGTTGATGCTGGTGGCAGGGGATCATGCCATAAATGATATGGCTTCTGATGAAAGCGACTCCTGGAAATCACAGTTGGAGAAAGCCGGTATGACGGCCATCCCTTGGTTGCAGGGATTGGGCGAAAATCCGATGATCCGGCAGATGTTTGTTGCTCATCTTACGGATGCCATGAATGAAAATAGCCGGGAGGATGCGTAATGAGCGGAAAACTGTATGTCATGGGGGTTGGCCCCGGAGCGAGTGATCTGATTACCGTACGTGCTGCCCGTATTCTGGCACGGCTGGATGTCATTTATGCCCCTTCTGGCAAAAAAGGCGTTCAGAGCCTTGCTCACTCCATCGTTGAAGAATATCTCTCACCTGAAACTGAAGTGTGCACGTACCATTTTTTAATGAAATCAGACAGGGGAGAAAAAGAAGTCGTGTGGAATAACGTCGCACAAGCCTTGCAAGAAGAAGTGGCGAAAGGCAGAAAAGTCGGCTTTATCACACTGGGCGATCCGATGCTGTTCAGTACGTGGCTATTTCTGCTGGAGCGGATCGGCAATCCGTCGTGGCTGGAAATCGTACCGGGCATTACCTCATTTGCAGCGATTGCGGCACGTAGCGCAATGCCGTTGGCGATGGAAAATCAAACCTTGTCCGTTATCGCCGGTACGGCGTCCGATGCGGTTTTGGAGCAAGCCTTGCTCAATCATGACTGCATCGTCCTGATGAAAGTTTACTCAAATTTTGAACGGATACGCGAGCTGCTTCAGCGTCACCACCTCCTGCAACACGCGTTGATGATGGCTGATGCGACCTTGCCGACAGAACAGTACTGGCGCCATCTCGACGCATTGGAGAGTGGTCAGGAGCTATCGTATTTCTCAACGATTCTGGTTAATAAAAACTGGCAATTACCGAGGTGAGTTATGCAACAGAAACTAACGAAGTTTTCGTTATCTGGTGCGGCTATCGCACTGCTTTTAGCTCTGGCACCGCAGGAAGCGTTCGCCATGCATATCATGGAAGGGTTTTTGCCCCCGATGTGGGCAGTTGCATGGTGGCTGGCTTTTCTGCCTTTTTTGGCGGCAGGCATTATGAGGCTGCGTCAGATTGTGCAGGAAGACAGTAACCAGAAAGTGTTGCTGGCACTGTGTGGCGCATTTATTTTCGTCTTATCTGCGTTGAAAATTCCCTCTGTCACCGGAAGCTGTTCTCATCCGACCGGGGTCGCGCTGGCGGTGATCTTGTTTGGCCCTTCTGTCGTTGCGGTACTGGGTGCGATTGTCCTGCTGTTTCAGGCGTTGCTGCTGGCGCACGGCGGCGTCACCACGCTGGGGGCTAACGGCATGTCGATGGCTGTGATTGGCCCGCTGGTGGGGTATCTGGTATGGCGTTTCTCCTGCAAAATGGGCGTACGCAAAGATATCGGTGTCTTCTTCTGTGCTTTTATCGCCGATATTGTCACTTATTCCGTCACCTCGATTCAGTTGGGGGTCGCTTTCCCCGATCCACAACTTGGCATGGGGGCAGCCATCATCAAATTTATGGGCATTTTCTGCATAACCCAGCTACCGATTGCGGTTGCTGAAGGTTTACTGACCGTGCTGATTTACGATCAGTTGGTGAAAAGACAATTAATTCAGGCTCGCAGTTTTTAAGGAGTGTTGAAGATGAAAAAGACATTAATATTGCTGTCTCTGCTGATTGCTCTGTGCGTTATTCCATTTTTCATTGATCACGGCGGGGAATTTGGTGGTGCGGATGGTCAGGCTGAAGCGCAAATCATGGAAATTGCGCCCAATTATACCCCTTGGTTCGAATCCTTGTATGAACCGGCCAGCGGTGAAATTGAAAGCCTGTTGTTCACATTACAGGGCAGCCTCGGTACTGCCGTGATTTTCTATATCCTTGGTTATTATCGCCGCAGCCGTAAAGATCATGATCGGCATTGATAAACTGAGCGACCAGAGCCGTTGGCGCAATAAAGATCCCAAGGCGAAATTCGCCCTGTATCTGCTGTTTATGGTGCTGGCGATGGGGCTATCTCCAGTATGGCAGGCCGTACTGTTATTCGGCCTTGCCCTATTTACCTGCTATCTGCTGCGGATCAGCCTGCTGCGTTACCTGAAATGGCTGTTGATCCCGCTGGGGTTTCTCGGCATTGGCCTGATTGCTATCGTATTGTCTGCCAGTTTGCAGCCGGACAGCCTGTTGTGGGGATTTAAAGTAGGGCAATATTGGCTGGGTATTGATTCACAGGGTGTAAACATGGCTAATCAGACTCTCTGGCGCAGCCTTGCAACGTTGGCGGCAACCTTCTGGTTCATGCTGAATATGCCCTTTGAGCAGATGATTAAGTTACTGAAATTCTGCCGTGTTCCCCACCTCTTGATTGAACAGATCCTGTTGACATGGCGCTTTATCTTTATCTTTGTGGAGGAAGCCGCCGCGATCCACCGCGCGCAATCACTGCGTTTTGGTTATCGCTCCCTGCGAACGGACTACCGCTCACTGGCGATGCTGGTCGGTATGCTGTTTACGCGGGTGATGAGCCGTTATCAGCAGATGAGTGTGGCGCTGACACTCAAACTGTATCAGGGTGATTTTCATTTATAACATGGGGAATTGCGGCTTATCAGATAAAGGAGGTGAACATGCTGGCGACGCAGGCACTGTATTTCAGTTATCAGGATGAACCTATCTTGCAAAACCTGACACTTGATTTCAGCCATCATCAAGTTACCGGAATTATCGGAGCGAATGGTTGTGGTAAATCGACTTTGCTGATGAACCTTTCCGGCATCCTGCGTCCACAACAAGGCGCTGTCTGGTGGGATAATGCACCATTGGATTACAGTAAAAAAAGGTTGATGGCGTTGCGTCAGCGGGTCGTCACGGTATTTCAAGATCCGGATCAACAGATCTTTTATACCGACATTGACAGCGATCTGGCTTTCAGCCTGCGTAATCTGGGTGTGGAGGAGGCCGAAATTCAGCGCAGGATAGAACGTGCACTGACATTGGTGGATGCCCATGCTTTCCGCAACAAGCCGATTCAATACTTGAGTTTTGGTCAGAAAAAGCGGGTGGCGATTGCGGGTGCATTAGTGATGGAATTTGATTACCTGTTGCTGGATGAGCCGACAGCGGGGCTTGATCCTTCCGGGCGTCAGCAAATGCTGGAAATCATCGCCATGATTGCTGCCGGGGGTAAACGGATCATTATTTCCAGCCATGATATAGATTTGATCTATCAGATTTGTGATGGTTTATATGTACTGGCAAAGGGTCGGGTGATCAGTTCAGGTAAACCAGAAACCGTCTTCCTGCAAAAAGATCTGCTGGAACAGGCAGGTTTGGTGCAGCCGTGGCTGGTGAAAGTACACAGTGAAGCCGGATTGCCTCTGTGCAAAACAGAGCAGGCGCTTTTTGCTATCCTGCATGCAACAAAGGAGAAACGACAATGACACTATCTCTGATGATTCAGGGAACGGCTTCTGATGTGGGCAAAAGTGTGCTGGTGGCCGGATTTTGCCGGATCTTTTTACAGGACGGCTATCACTGCATTCCTTTCAAATCGCAAAATATGGCGCTCAATTCGGGTATTACTGCCGATGGCAAAGAAATGGGGCGGGCGCAGATATTTCAGGCAGAAGCGGCAGGTATTGAGCCGGATGTGCGTATGAATCCGGTTTTACTGAAACCCACCAGCGATCGTAAAGCGCAGGTGATTTTTATGGGCAAAGTAGTATGCAGCATGAATGCCGTGGAATATCACGAATATAAGCCACGGCTTCAACAGCAGATTCTGGCTGCCTATGACAGCCTCGCAGCGGAAACCGATATTATGGTACTGGAAGGTGCGGGGAGTCCGGCTGAAATCAATTTGCGTGATCGCGATATCGTCAACATGGGCATGGCAGAGTTGGCGGATGTTCCGGTCATTCTGGTAGCGGATATTGATCGTGGCGGCGTGTTTGCCGCGATCTATGGCACGCTGGCACTCCTCAGGCCAGAGGAAAGAGCACGGGTCAAAGGCGTGATCATCAATAAATTCCGTGGCGATCCGGCTTTACTGCAATCAGGCATCGATCAGATCGAAGAGCTGACACAAGTGCCGATATTGGGTGTGCTGCCGTGGTTGGATCTCGATTTGGAAGATGAGGACAGCGTCGCCTTGCAGGTCGGCAAATATGCTCACTCCGGCAAGCACACAGAAAATTGGCTGGATATCGCGGTTATCCAGTTTCCGCATATCGCCAATTTCACGGATTTCAACGCGTTGGCGGCACAACCTGATGTTCATCTGCGTTATGTCTCTGATCCTTCAGCACTTCACGGATCAGATCTGATCGTTTTGCCGGGCAGCAAAAATACGTTGGGTGACTTATTATGGTTAAAGATCCAAGGGCTTGATCAGGCAATTATCGCCGCGCACCAGTCAGGTATCCCGATTATTGGGATTTGTGGCGGCTTTCAGATGCTGGGAAAACAGATCATTGATGAAGTTGAATCAGGCTTAAACCGGATGGCCGGCCTGGGATTACTGGATGCTGATACTCAGTTTGCCAATGAAAAACACACGGCACAGGTTAAAGGCGTTGTCATGCCTGAGCTGACGGGGATGCTGAATTCATGCAGCGAGCAGCCGATTGCGGGCTATGAGATTCATATGGGAATGACACAGCTTGGCGAGCAGGCATGGCCATTTGCCAAAATGCATCTGCGTAATGGAGAGGAGACGGTCTGGTTTGATGGCGCAGTTAATCAGTCAGGATCGGTAATGGGCAGTTACCTGCATGGCCTGTTTGATCAGAATACGTTTACTCGCCCATTACTGAACCAGCTTCGTCGCCAAAAAGGCCTCGCACCATTAGAAAATGTGATGTTCAATTACGTCCAGCACAAAGAAAAACAGTTCAATATTCTGGCTGCCAGTATGCGTGAGCATCTCGATATTGATCGTATCTATCAGTTAATGAAAGAGCATGAAGAGCATCACTGATTGCAAAAACAAGGCGTATCGTGTGAGCATTGTGACTTTACGGAGTTTGGGATCACAAAATGATTTTGGTGACGGGAGGTGCACGGAGCGGTAAAAGTGCCTACACAGAACGGCGGATTGCGGGGCAGTGTGAGCAGGTACTTTATATTGCTACGGCGCAGGTTACGGATGAAGAAATGGCGGCTCGCATCGAGCGGCATAGACAGGAACGCCCTTCACACTGGCGGACTTGGGAGGGTTATCAAGACTTGGCCAGCGTGATCCGCCAGCATCGGCAACCCGAAGAGGGCGTGATACTTGAATGTGTAACAACGTTGACTGCCAACCTGCTGTTTGACGAATCGGCAGGGGCATCACCTGATGAATGGGATTTTCCATCATTGGAGGGATTTATTCAGCGTCAGATAGATGATCTGATCGCGGCTTGCCTGCATTGTCCGGCTCCGGTGTATTTGGTCACGAATGAAGTGGGCATGGGCATTATGCCTGAAAATCGGCTGGCGCGTCATTTTGTCGATATCGCCGGGCGCGTTAACCAAAAACTGGCGCAGGCGGCTAAAGAGGTCTGGCTGATGGTCTCAGGGGTTGGAGTCAAAATCAAATGAAGCTGAATCTCTTTTGGGCGACATTGCAATTTATGACACGGCTTCCCGTGCCTGTAAAATGGACGGAGGGGGTTGATTTCAGCCAGTATTGGCGCGGCGTACCGAATTTTCCGGTGATTGGCCTGATTATTGGCGGATTGGCCGCCCTGATTTCGCTCTCGATTAGTCAATCCGGCGGCGGTATGTATATCGGTGCCATTGGCTATGTGCTGGCATTGGCACTGTTGACAGGCGGGTTACATTTAGATGGTTTGGCCGATACCTGTGATGGCCTTTTCTCTGCCCGCCGGCGAGAAACAATGCTGGCGATCATGCGCGATAGCCGTCTCGGTACATATGGCGGTCTGGGGTTAATTTTCTGTCTTTTCCTTAAGGTTTTCGCCGTAGCAGAGCTTTCTTATCATCCCCCTCTTGAGCTATTTGCCTTGCTGACGTGCGCACCGATTGTCGGGCGTACGGCCGTCGTGCTGCTGATGTATGAACAGCGTTACGCCCGTGAAGGTGAAGGCATGGGAAGCAGTTATATTGGCCGAATGACTCCGCGATCGACTGCTCTCACGCTTTTAGGCGGTGCGGTATTGGTTATCGCGCTCGGAGACTGGCAAGGATTAATCGCCATGATGGTGACATTGATCGTCATTTATGGATTGGCCTTCTATTTTAATTATCGTCTTGGTGGTCAGACCGGCGATACGCTGGGTGCTTCAATTGAAGCAGGGGAAGTCATTTTTCTGCTGGTCATGATCTGGGAATAGATTGGGTGATCAATCTGGAGAAAATCATCCAATGCGGCTTTTTCTCGTTCGACACGGGCAAACGGAAGCCAATATTAACAACGTTTTTTGCGGCAGTACGGATCTGTCACTGACGGGGACGGGGGCACGTTGGTTGTCTGACTGGCAAAATGCCGACAGAAGCCATGTGGTCTTTTCCCTTTCAGCAAGGTGCTTATAGCGTCGTCGATAATCACATTGCGTGTCTTCAATGGACGGGCAGAATATCGGCCTGAAGAATAGCCAGGATGATACACATGACTCTTCAATCTTTACTTGATGCAATCCAGCCGCTGAATCAGGCGAAAATAGAAACCGCGACGCAGCACATTGACAGCCTGGTCAAACCGCTGGGCAGTTTGGGGCGTCTTGAAGCACTGGCGATCCAGCTTTCAGGCATGCCGGGGATACTGGATCTTCGCAATCTGCAAAAAGAAATCATCGTCATGTGTGCCGATCATGGGGTATATGACGAAGGTGTGGCAATCTCACCCAAGAATGTCACGGCGATACAGGCACGGAATATGCTGCAAGGGATAACCGGGGTCTGTGTACTGGCAAAAAACAGCGGTACCCATGTCTTGCCCGTGGATATTGGGATCGATGGTGATCCGATTGACAATTTACTGTCCCTGAAATTGGCTCGCGGCTGTGGCAATATTGCACAGGGGGCAGCTATGCAATATACACAGGCTGAAACTTTGTTGCTGGCGAGTGCGCAACTGGTGCAACAGCGTATTGCCGCAGGGGTGTCCGTATTTGGTGTGGGGGAGCTGGGTATCGCCAATACCACGCCGGCCGCGGCAGTCATCAGCGTGCTGACGGGCAGTGATCCCCATGATGTGGTTGGGCAGGGGGCTAATTTGCCCATTGAGTGGCTGATGCACAAAGGCTCCGTTGTGCATCAGTCGATTATCGTCAATCAGCCGAATAAGAATGATGCGCTTGATGTATTGGCAAAAGTAGGCGGGTTTGACCTTGTCGGTATGACGGGAGTGATTCTCGGAGCCGCGGCGTCAGGTGTTCCTGTCGTTCTTGATGGTTTTCTTTCTTATGCTTCTGCATTGGCTGCCTGCCAGATGGCACCTATTGCACGGAATTACTGTATTCCTTCACATCTGTCAGCAGAAAAAGGCTCAGGGCTGGCATTACAGCATTTGCGTCTGCAACCTTATCTTCATCTGGGTTTGCGCCTTGGTGAAGGCAGTGGAGCGGCAATTGCGATGTCTTTGATTGATGCCGCTTGTGCGATTTACTGCAATATGGGGCAACTGGCGAGCAGTGGGATCAGTTTGCCGGAGCAGAGTTCGAAAGGGATTTGATATGGCTGCGCACTCGGGAAGGTATGGCTATTACCCGGGCAAAAGGAAAACTACGAGGTAAACAACCAAAATTCTTGGATAAGCAACAGAAAGAGCTATGCCGCATGCACGGAATGGCGGAGTACTCAACGATCTGGCTGAACTGTTTTCAGTATCGATACCAACTGTCTATCAGACTCTTGTATGTACAAATAATATTTAAGAGTAGATTATGCTCAGTAATAATAAATCCAACTATGATCAGTTTCTCCGGAGTATTCATGCTTAAATTTTATTCTTTAGTTAGTCTATTATGGTTATCTATTTCTGCGTTTGCTCACTCATCCTCTGCGGTCGGTTTTAAAGAAATTGACCTAGTGCTACAGTCGTAATTTATTTGTAATCAGAGGGTTATCTCGGTGACGATAATGACATTGTTGTGCATAGTATTGGTGTCGCCGCCGCCAGTATGACCAATGTAAAATCTGTTCGACTGTCTCCCCCGTTTTTTCCATCAATTCTGACAGCAACTTACGCAGTTCCGAGACACTGAGGGCTATCAGCCCCTTTGCCGTTTTTTTCTCCCGTATCCGCAAAATAGTCACGAGGGCGGATCTGGAAAAAATGCAGGGCGGTGACCGCATCACGGTGAGCGGTCAGCAGGAAGTCAATCGTCTGACCGTGGGTATCGACCGCCCGGTAAAGGTATTTCCACTGACCTTTTACTTTGATATAGGTTTCACCCATCCGCCATCGCAGCCACTGTGAAACCACCCTGACCAACTACCACCAAACCCCTTCCTGTTTACGCACGGATCCTTACCGTCCGCCAATAACGTTGAAGTAACCTTGGAGAATTGCCATTCTAACAAAAACTCCGTTCTCAGCCTGAGAAAAATAAGCACAATGTACTGAATTATCTAACTCATAAGGAAGCTCATAACCTCGAGGAAGAGGATGCATAATTATGGCGCGGGGATGTAAGTGTGAAAGTAGATCAGGAGTGAGCATCAAATTGGAATTGGGTAAATGATCTGCTGTTTCTCTATAACCCGCCATATAAATAACATCCGCACTACACAACCCCTCTTTGATGTTATGGAGATATTAGTAGGTGACACCCGCTTGACGAAGGTACGCTTCGTCTTCTTGAAAAAGCTTACAATTTTCTTCAGTGCAAAGTAATAATTTTATATTGTGAAACAGGGCGATACAGAAGAGAAGAGAACGCGCTGATCGGGAAGAGGGGTGGCAGCATAATAATAAAGTTAATGATTTATGAAGAGGGAAAGATTGATGAATGGTAAAAATATCAAGCAAAGCCTGCGTTGGATGCTCTGCATTTAATCCTTCACCATTTCCCGCATTTATAACTGGAAGGCGACTTTTTATACAATAGTTATGCACAGGCTCAACTTCGGCGTGGCGTATAACGGCAATATCGGCATACGCATTGATCATTTGTGCAGTATCCGTAAATTTTTCATTCCAGCTTGAACCAGAACGGCTTGACTCACCATCAGCAAAACCTATAACTCTTGCACCAAGACGGTTGGCTGCGCTTTCAAAACTGAGGCGAGTTCTTGTACTGGCCTGAAAAAAAAGTGAAGCAACAAGGATATCTTCATTTCTTTTTTTTATTTTTTTATCAGGTTTTGATACTTTAAAATTCTGAGCCAGATCTATAATATTCATTATAGTGTCTAAGTTTAATGATTTAATAGAGAGAAGGTTATCCTTTAGAAAAAAATTTTGCACTGATATCATAACTCACCTCCGGATTTTCATATTAATGATATATACGCAATTAACTTGAAGATGCGGGTTTTAAAATCTGGAAGTTATCAGTCAACCGAGTGGTGAGTTCTTTCGCTTTTTCTGGCAATGTGACATGAAAAAAGTGGCGCAGCGTTTCACGGAATGTTTTGGTATCCGGAAAATAGACATTGTTTCGTACCTGCTCATTCACATACTTCCATAATCGCTCAATCGGGTTGAGATTAGGGCTGTAAGGCGGCAGGTAGTGCAACTCAATATTCAAAACCTCGGCAAAAAATTGGACGACTCCGGAACGGTGATAACCCGCACCATCCAGAATAATGTGGATTTTTTGCGAAAGTGGATAGGTTTCCCGGATTGAGCCGAAAAAAAGGACGACATTTTTCGCGTTAATCGTCGGATATTCACGAACAATAGTCTCTTCAATCCGTTGTAAATTAAGGGCACCCATGATGTTGAGTCGAGTACGACTGCCTGTGGTTTCAACCACTTTGACGTGCTTCCGCCCGCTCTTCATCCAGCCATAACTTAATTTTGTGGACAGGGTCGGGTGAACCGCATCAATAAATAAAATAGGCGCATTCTGGCCACATTCTTCTTTCAGCGCGTTGTAGGTTTCAATAAACTGTTGCTGTTTATCCGCATCAAATTTATGCGGAGCACCCATTGGCTTCTTGTAGCTGAAACCTTGACGGTGAAGCCATTTCGTCATTCCTGCGACAGTGAAAGTCACCTGCCATCGTGCCCGAACATAGGCCACAATTTGTGCGGTAGTGTGCATCAAATTTGCCATCAGATACTCAACTAATTCTGTTGTTTGTTCGGCAGACAAACGGCTTTCAGAGCCCCCATTTTCAGGGGCGAGTTTTTCCTCAGAGAAGTAATCTTTCAGATGGCGGCTCACCGTACTTTCATGGATCCGCAAAGCCTGAGCAATCATCTGGGCAGTCCAGCCTTCTGAGGCCAAAAGCACGGCCTTGATGCGGTCACGTACTCGTCCATCGCGAGTCGTATCATGCATCAATTCGAGGGCGTCTTTTTGGGCATCTGTTAGATTAATTTTCATGGGCGCAATCATGATCTGATACAAATGAAAAATCAAGCATCTTCAATGACGACGGGTATATATAAAAATAACGATAATGAAAAGACTACCAAGAAAAATAGACCGACAGTCACATTTACTGTAAGAAGCATGCTATTGTTAAAGTTACTGCTAATATTACAGTTGAATTGAGCTGAAATTTATCAAAAAACCAACCCTTTAAAGCTAATTTAGAATGAATAAGAAATAAAAAAGAAAAATCTTTATGCTCAATTAACTTTTTTAAATAATCATTATTATTCCAGTAAATAGGAGCAACTTAATTAAATTCCTTTCGCACCAAGTCAGTATAATTTTTTGTTTCTGACATATCAATTTCTCTTTTTGTTATAAATGATTAAACTATGCACATATTTAAAGGGCAGATTCGACTAATAAGTTACTGTCTTGATGGTTAAGTTCTAATAGCATAGTTTTCATCATATGATTGCTGCGTATTTAATAATCCATAGCACAAATGAATTAACTTACACATCGCAGCGCCTAAAGCCAACATTTTTGCCTTCCCTTTATGGGGTATGAAGCCCAACCGTACGAAAACGTACGCTAAGTATGTTTTTTAAACAAATAAGGGATTGGTTTGGATATGGGAAAACATTGTACATTTAATTTAGGGTGTTTTTTTGAGCATATTTCGCTATCACCAAACGTGCTCCTCTCTTCGAGATCCTCATTCCGGTAGCGCCAGTGATGGTAGTAAAGCCGCTCTGAGGCTAGGCAGTCGCACGTTGAGCCATTGGCTCACGAATGAAGGCCAACCCGTTGGGCGCTGGAAGGCCAGACGGTTAATGCAGGAATGCGGTCTGCAAAGTTGTCAGCAGGGCGCTCATCGTTACCGTCCGGCAGGCGAAGAACACGCCACTTCTCCCCATCTTTTGCGGCAGCATTTTACACCGGAGTGCCCGAACATCCAGTGATCCGGTGATATTACATCCATCTGCACAAAAGAGTGCTGGCGCTATCTTGCCGTGGTGATCGATTTATTTTCCCGTCGCGTGGTAGGAATGCGGATGCTGAGTTGGTATGTCGGGCACTGAACAATGCGCTGGAAACGCGTCATATTGAAGGCCGACTGATTTTTCACTCAGATCAAGGAAGTCAATACAGCAGCAAAAAGTTTCACCGGTTACTCTGGCGAAATAAGGTTATCCAAAGCATGAGTCGAAGAGGCAACTGCGATGATAATTCCCTAATATCTGGGTAGCTATTACAATCACCAACGTCCCCATCGCTTTAATGGCGGGATGGGATGTCACCGGTTGAATACGAAAGAGGTTGGGAAGAGGCTAAAAAGATGTCCGATATCTCTTGACCACTACATTTCGGATAAGGGGCATCGCTCTGGACTCGCTCAAAAACAGGGGAGCTTACCTGATGACCGCTTAATGCGACAGAACCATAAAATCCCATTGGGATAGTTTCTTATTTTTCATAAAGATTTATTTATTCCCCTTTATGCCTCATGGGGCTATGATAGGTAGCTCTATAAACGCCGTAATGAAGTCGAACGTCTTTTTCACATACTAAAAGGATTCAGGAGGATTTTCACACACGTCGAAAAACTGGACTTAATGTTTAAGGAATTTCTAACTATCGTATTTATTTATCTCATAATTTAGTGTTAACACACCCTAAAAAATATTTCTTGTATTCACATATTAATGAATTAAGCGTATTAAATGTGGGAGATTTAAAAATGAAAAGATTATCTTATATCATATTGCTTTGTATATCGACTTTTGCGTTAGCTAATATTAGCTTCGCTGAAAGCTTATATCAAAATGATCCATACCCAAATCCTCAATGCAACATACAGGCTCAAAACATATGCCGGCCATCCATTTTCAAATCTTGGCTATATGCAAGATGTATGGATATTGAATATAAACAATGCATGGGTAAAAAATAAATAATATCAGGATCAGCGCATTAGCACTGCCACGTATTACAGCCGTACGCCCCATTGTGGCATGATAACCCCTGACATTTTTTCCTGAAAAGAGGGAGAGGTGTTCAATGCACTTACCTACTAACGCTTGGGAACAGGAACTGCGCTGGTTCTGTCGCATTAATAAAGAAAGTTTGAATGAAGGTAGTTCTGTCTATTATTTATGCAACCAAACGGTAAAACATCTCTGCAGGAGATAATGTATTAAGATAACTTGGATTCGCATAATAAGTGCAATTTCTAAGAAAGGCAGTCAGTTGCTATAGTAGGCATCTTTCTCGCCAAAGGAAAATGCGCGATGGCCTATAAACAACTGACCGAAACAGAAAGATATCAGATTTTCAGCCTGAAAGAAGCCGGTTTTTCACAACGGGAGATTTCAAAGTCACTCAATCGAAACCCATCAACGATTAGCCGGGAATTGAGATGAAATCGGGAGGCAAAGAAATATACGCCTGAACAAACTCAGCTTAAGGCCGTAGCGCGCCGACAGTGTGCTACAAAAGCAATAAAAGTGAAACCAGAGATAGAAATGTGGATCAAACAGTTAATTTAGCAAGATTTAAATCCTGAACAAACAGTCGGTTATCTCAAAAGGGAAAATATAATATCTTTGCATCATAAAACAGTTTATCGATTGATTTATAAGGATAAACTTAATGGTGATAATTTATGGCTACATCTTAGGATTGCGAAAAAACCGTATCGTAAACGCTATGGAAGTTATAAGCGCAGAGGCAAAATTAAAAACAGAGTCAGTATTGATAAGCGCCCCAAACTTGTTGATAAAAAGCAGCGTATTGGTGATTGGGAAGGAGATACTCTCGTGGGTAAAGATCATAAAAGTGCATTATTGACATTAATTGAACGAAAATCGTTATTTACTATCATAATTAAACTTGAAAATAAAACAGCAGAAGGGGTCGCAAAAGCGGCAACAAGACATTTATCACTGATAAAACATAAAATTAAAACAATGACCTTTGATAACGGCCTCGAGTTTGCCGAACACGAACTGATCAGTAAAAATTTAGAGACAAAAATTTATTTTGCTCACCCGTATTCCCCCTGGGAAAGAGGGATAAATGAGAACACGAATGGATTAATCAGAGATTACTTCCCAAAAGGAACTGATTTTAATAAGGTGTCAGAGCGGGAGATTAACCTTGTGGCAAACCGATTAAATAATCGTCCCCGTAAAACACGAGATGACAAAACACCGAATGAGTTATTTAAAGGAATACCCACTCATTTACTTCGTCCATTACGGTGTTGCGCTTAATATGTGAATCCAAGATTTTTTAGAAAAACCTGACTGAAATTAAATTTTTAGTCAGGTTATATTAAATGAAAAAAATAGGAAGGGAGCTTAATAGATGACATGGTGTCCATAACTAACTAAGATTTCTTTTACTCGTTCCATTGTTTCTTTTGAAGGAGGCTTTACTCCTTCCAATTTATACTCTTCTCCCATAGCAATCCATTTATGTTTGCCAAGTTCGTGATAAGGTAATAATTCAATTTTTTCAATGTTCTTCATATCCTTAGTAAATTCACCAAGCATATGGATAGATTTATCATCGTCTGACCACCCCGGAACCACGACATAGCGAATCCAGGTCTTTTGATTGAGTTTTGCCAGATAGTGGGCAAATTCGAGTGTGCGATGATTGGAAACACCGATTAATTTTTGGTGAATTTCATCATCAAGCTGTTTTAAATCCAACATAACCAGATCAGTATCGTCCAGCAGTTCGTCAATGATGAGATCATAACGACGAACAAAGCCATTGGTATCTAAGCAGGTGTGAATATTTTCTGCATGACAGGCTCTGAACCAGTCGCGGACAAATTCAGCCTGAAGGATGGCTTCTCCACCAGAAGCGGTAACGCCCCCACCAGAGGCATTCATAAAATGACGGTAAGTTGTCGCTTCTTTTATAAGCTCTTCAACAGTGACTGTTGTACCACCGTGGGTATTCCACGTGTCGCGGTTATGGCAATAAAGGCAACGCATCAGGCAGCCCTGGAAAAACACGATAAAACGGATACCTGGGCCATCAACGGTTCCGCAAGATTCAAAAGAGTGGATGTGACCAAGTACAGACATGAAAGCGTTTCTCCAAAAACTGACAGGATAATAAAGGCCCCAATTGTGAAGGGGCCTTTAGTCTATGTCATTTTATTTCAATAGAGAATAATGACACTTTTGGACAATGCTATTTTTCTTAATCATATCGTCTGGGTAAATGTACGAGTGATGACATCTCGCTGTTGTTCTTTAGTCAGCGAATTGAACCGCACGGCGTAACCAGATACACGAATAGTCAATTGAGGATATTTCTCCGGATTTTCCATTGCATCTAGTAGCATTTCACGGTTCATTACGTTGACGTTCAGGTGCTGGCCTCCTTCAATATCCGCTTCGTGATGGAAATAACCATCCATCAGACCAGCCAGATTCGCCTTGCGTACCTCATCGTCTTTACCCAGTGCATTAGGCACGATAGAGAAAGTATAGGAAACCCCATCTTTCGCATAGGCAAATGGCAGTTTGGCAACAGAAGTCAGTGAGGCAACCGCACCTTTTTGATCACGCCCGTGCATTGGGTTAGCTCCAGGGCCGAATGGTGCACCAGCACGACGTCCATCAGGAGTGTTACCGGTTTTCTTGCCATAAACCACGTTAGAAGTAATGGTCAGTACAGACTGGGTTGGTACTGCGTTGCGATAGGTTTGTAGCTTTTGAATTTTCTTCATAAAGCGTTCAACCAGATCACAGGCGATATCATCGACACGCGGATCATTATTTCCGAATTGTGGATATTCGCCCTCAATATTGAAATCAGTTGCCAAACCATCTTCATCACGGATTGGAGAAACTTTCGCATACTTGATTGCAGACAGTGAGTCGGCCGCTACGGAAAGACCCGCGATACCACATGCCATGGTACGGTAAACATCACGGTCATGCAGCGCCATCAGTGCTGCTTCATAGCTGTATCTGTCATGCATATAGTGAATGATATTTAAAGCAGTGACATACTGTTTTGCCAGCCAATCCATGAAATGATCCATGCGAGCCATGACTTTGTCATAATCCAGCACTTCGTCTCTCATTGGCTCTTCTTTCGGGCCAACCTGTATTTTCATTTTTTCATCCACACCGCCGTTGATTGCATACAGCATGGTTTTTGCCAGATTGGCACGTGCGCCGAAGAATTGCATTTGCTTACCAACAATCATTGGGCTGACACAACATGCGATAGCATAGTCATCGCTGTTGAAATCAGGGCGCATCAGATCATCGTTTTCATATTGCAGGGATGAGGTATCGATAGACACTTTCGCTGCGAATTTTTTGAAGTTGATTGGTAGTTTTTCAGACCACAGGATGGTCATGTTAGGCTCTGGGGATGGCCCCATAGTATAAAGTGTGTTTAGGAAACGGAAACTGTTTTTGGTAACGAGAGTACGGCCGTCCAAGCTCATGCCTGCCAGTGATTCTGTTGCCCAGATGGGATCGCCAGAAAATAACTCGTCGTATTCTGGAGTACGCAAGAAACGAACCATGCGCAGTTTCATGACCAGATGGTCAATCAGTTCTTGAGCTTCTTGTTCTGTCAGTCTGCCTGCTTGCAGATCGCGTTCGATGTAGATATCCAGGAAGCTGGACACACGACCGAAAGACATCGCTGCACCATTTTGCGATTTAACCGCTGCCAAATAAGCGAAGTAAGTCCATTGCACGGCTTCTTTCGCTGTGATCGCCGGATAGGAAATATCACAGCCATATTTAGCTGCCATTTCTTTAATCTGACTAAGAGCGCGGTGCTGTTCAGCAATTTCTTCACGCAGACGGATAGTAGCTTCCAGATCTTCACCGTTTTCCAGTTTTTCCTGTAATGATGTGAATTGAGCATATTTTTCATCACGCAGGAAATCGATACCGTACAGAGCAACGCGGCGGTAGTCACCGATGATGCGGCCACGGCCATAGGCATCAGGCAAACCTGTTAGTACACCGGATTTACGGCATTTCAGGATATCAGGTGTATAAACATCGAATACTCCCTGATTGTGGGTTTTGCGATAGTCAGTAAAAATTTGTTTCAGTTTTGGGTCTAGTTCACGGTTGTAAGCTTTACAGGAACTCTCAACCATTTTGATTCCACCAAATGGAATAATGGCACGTTTCAGTGGCGCTTCGGTTTGCAGGCCTACGATTTGTTCTAGGTCTTTGGCAATATAACCCGCATCATGAGAAATAATCGTAGACGCAACATCAGTGTCAAAATCAACCGGCGCATGAGTACGGTTTTCGATTTTGATACCTTCCATGACTTTTTCCCACAAAATATCAGTCGCTTTTGTGGCGCCTGCAAGGAATGTTTCATCACCTTCATACGGAGCATAGTTCTGCTGGATGAAGTCACGAACGTTAACTTCATTTTGCCAGCTACCCTCGTTAAAGCCTTGCCATGCTACAGAGAATTTTTCATTTAACTCGGACATGATATTTCTACCTTTTAACAGTGGAACTTTTAAGAGACCTGACGTGGAGGCGAATTAATATTTTTGGCCGCCCCGTAAATACATGAACCAATAAATCAACCCAACCAATATCGCACCGCCAATAATATTACCTATCGTTACAGGGATAAGATTATCAGTAATAAAGTGTGAAACAGTGAGTTGAGGAAATTGTTCGGGAGTGGCTCCCACTTTTGCCCAGAATTCAGTTGGGGCAAAATTTTTGATAATGATCCCGAACGGAATTAAAAACATATTGGCAATACTGTGTTCAAAGCCACTGGCGACAAACATGGCAACTGGCAGGATCAAAGCAAACAATTTATCGATCAGGCTGCGCCCGGCATAGCTCATCCAGACCGCAAGGCATACCATCAGATTGGCCAAAATACCTAAACATAGTGCTTCAATAAAGGTGTGGTGCATTTTATGATCGGCAGTCTGTAATACGTTCAGCCCCCAGAAACCATTAGCGACTGCATATTGGCCTGATTGCCACATTAAAATGACAAAAAATAGTGCGCCAATCAGATTACCGATATAAACGTTAATCCAATTTTTGAGCATTTGTGACCAGGTAATACGGCCTGTGGCTTTTGAAACTATAGTCAATACTGTGGAGGTGAAAAGATCGGCACCAAATATAACCACCAGCATTAAACCAAGAGAAAAGCAAATCCCGCCAGTTAATTTTGCTAATCCATAAGGAATGGAAGATGTTCCTGTGGTAGCTGTAATATAAAAGACAAAAGCAATGGAAATAAACACACCTGCCATGATTGCCGATAAATAAGTCACTGCGGGATGTTTATTAACTTTATATACACCACTATCATCAGCGATTTGTGCCATTACAGCAGGTGGAAATAAATTAAAAGGGTTGTCAGTTTTCATACTAACACTCTCTTTATCCTTAATTAATTTTAGCACGTAATGATAGTAACAAACGATCATTGACCTAAATTTGATATGGATCATATTACGCAGAAAGTCTGGGGGATTATGGGGGGCTAAATGCGACTATTATATCTTAATGTATTGATTTATAATGAAAAAATATTTTTTAAAATTTATAACAATATTTTATATGAAAGATTTTTGAGAATATTAAAAACGTAAAATAACAGGTTAAATTGTCATTTATTTGTTATTTTTAAATAAACTTAATTTAACCTGAATTTTACTTTCTATAATAAATAAACTTTAATGTAACGGTTTATTTATTTGACCAAAACTCGCGTTTGGCTTTTTGCAGTTTTTCATAAGCATTGAGTAATGCCTGATGTGCTGGCAATGTTTTTAGCTCTGAATCTACAGACCATAGGCCGTAGAAGCCGTTTTTGCCGTCAATGGCGGCGGAAGCAGCATCGACTGTTTCCTGACCGTACATTTTGACAAAAGCCTGATGGTATTGGCTTGGGTCACGATCTTCTTCTTGGGTCAATAGCAGCAGTGTTTGCAAACAGCGATAATAATTGGCTCGTTCGGCGGTGAAGACCGAAGCATTGAAGTCCTGTGTCCACTCAACCCAGATCAGCGCTTGTTCCAGATCGTTGCCAGCCAATGCCAGCATGGATTTCAATTCACCAATGCGCAGGTTACTCCAGCCGTTGTCTTTACCTGCGGCGATCCCCAGTAATTCACGGACACGGGTGAAATCATCCAGCCCTTCGTCATCCAATTGTTCAAGGAAAGCAAGATATTCTGCTGGTTGCCATTGGCTATTTGGTAACGCCAGAATAGTATCACGCAGATGAGTTCCCATTGTATTATTGGCAATGTGCAAATCTTCAACCGGATAAATATCTGACATGCCAGGCACCAGAATACGGCAGGCATAAACGTTCAGATGTTCGTAATCAGCAATATAAGCTTCAGCATCCAGCGTATTGAAGATCCCCATCAGTGTGGCAAATTCTTCTTCTGTAGTGCCTTTGAAACTCCAATCAGCAAATGTATAGTCGGCATCCTGTTTGAACAGATCCCAGCTAATTGCACCGCTTGAATCGATGAAGTGAGTTTCCAGATTGGTATGTTCAGACACTTCTTCATCATCGAAGCTTGGTGGCGTAAAGACATCCAGATCCTTTAAGCTGCGGCCTTGCAGAAGCTCGGTTACGGTACGTTCCAGCGCAACACCAAAATCAGGATGAGCGCCAAAAGAGGCAAAGCAAGTGCCATTATTCGGATTGAACAGCACAACGCAAATTACCGGAAATTGACCACCCAGTGAGGCATCGTAGCAATAAAGTGGGAAGCCTTCTGCCTGCAATTTGTTGACGGATTCAACTACGCCAGGATAGCGATTCATTACGCTTTCTGGGATTTCAGGCAGGCTGATGCATTCTGCAATAATGCGGTTTTTTACATAGCGCTCAAACACTTCTGATAACCCCTGAACGCGGGCTTCGTTCATGGTATTGCCTGCGGACATGCCGTTTGAGACATACAGGTTGCCGATAATATTCATCGGAATATAAACGGTTTGATTATCGGATTGGCGAGTGAAAGGCAGAGCACAGATCCCGCGTTCTTCATTGCCGGATTGAAAATCAATCAATTGACTGGCACAGAGTTCGTTGTCAGGGTTATAGAAATGGTGAAGGCGCTCGTCTAAAATGCCCTCTGGCAGGGAGTCATCTTCTGGCAATGGAAACCATTTTTCGTTTGGATAATGGACAAATTCCCCGTTAGCAACGGTATTCCCAAGGTAAAAATCAGCGAAAAAATAGTTTGTCGACAGACGCTCAAAATATTCCCCTAATGCAGAGGCCAATGCTGCTTTTTTGCTGGCTCCTTTGCCATTGGTAAAGCACAGTGGGCAGTCGCGATCACGGATATGTACCGACCAGACATTGGGTACGGGATTCAGCCATGAGGCTTCTTCGATATTAAAACCAAAAGATGCCAGCTTGGATTGGAAGTGGTTAATGGAATCTTCCAACGCGGCGTCTTTGCCGGGGATATAGGTTTGCGTCATCGTTATTCACTTCAATTTTTTGTTAAAGGCCGCATATCATACGGCGTTTTTTTTGTCTGCTCTATCAATTCCCAAAAATTATTGTTAATTAGAGTTTATTTATTTCCAGTTTACATAATAAAATGACTTTTTTTACAAGAGGTTAAATCATGAGAAAGACTAAAAAAACAGCAATAGCCGGTTTTCTGACGTTAGTTAGTGGTTCTGCGCTTGCTCTGCCAAACATTACTGTTTTGGCAACTGGTGGCACAATTGCCGGTGGTGGCGAGTCAGCAACTCAATCTAGCTATACTGCGGGTAAAGTTGGTATTGATTCACTGCTGAATGCTGTACCCGCGATTAAAAACATCGCTAATTTGAAAGGTGAGCAGGTTGTCAGCATCGGCTCTCAAGACATGAATGATCAGGTTTGGCTGACACTGGCAAAAAAAATCAACGCAGATTGTGATAAGACCGATGGTTTCGTGGTTACTCACGGTACTGACACGATGGAAGAAACCGCTTACTTCCTCGATTTAACCACTCAGTGCCAGAAGCCAATCGTAATGGTTGGTGCAATGCGCCCATCAACAGCTCTGGGTGCTGATGGCCCATTGAACCTGTATAATGCCGTAGTTGTAGCGGCAGATAAAAACTCTGCAAACCGTGGTGTTTTGCTTTCTATGAATGATTCTGTGATTCACGGTCGTCATATTGGCAAACTGAGCACCACTGAAGTTCAGGCGTTTCAGGCTATCAATAGCGGAGCAGAAGGTTTTGTTCACAATGGTAAGGTGAGCTACTACTCTGCTACTGCACCAGAAAAAGAGCATAAATTCGCTTTTGATGTCAGCAAACTGGATAAACTGCCAAAAGTGGGTATTGTTTATAACTACTCTAATGCCTCCGAATTGCCAGCAAAAGCATTCGTGGAAAATGGCTATCAGGGTATTGTCAGCGCTGGTGTAGGTAACGGTAATATCTATAAATCCGTTTTTGACACTTTGGCTCAAGCCGCTAAAGATGGTGTGGTTGTTGTCAGATCCAGCCGTATTCCTTTTGGTTATACAACCAAGAATGCTGAAGTTAACGACAGCAAATATGGTTTTGTAGCATCAGAGCGTTTGAATCCACAGAAAGCTCGTGTTCTTCTGCAACTGGCTCTGACGCAAACTTCTGATACAGCAAAAATTCAGGAAATGTTTACTCAATATTAATTCCTGACTTATATCCAATAGATTTCAATTTGTAGCCAATGAAGCTGTAATTTGAAAGATGAAAGATATAGAAAAGCAGAAAGACGCCTTTAATGCGTCTTTCTGTATTTAAGTTCAATATCTGACCATAACATATTTCTAATAATCCAGTGATTGAAAAAAATATTATTTACTTACTGAGAGTTATTTTAAAATTCCTTATATTTTCGGATGTGTTCATCACATTCATTACAAGCTGAACTATTGATACATCTATTTTTACATTCATAAATAGAAAATCACCTTTAAATAATACATCGATTTATATATTTCGGTGTTTTATATCCATATTATTAATAATTCAGTCTATCAACCAGTTATACAATAGGTTGCAACAATCTTTTAATAACCATTGCAGCGACAGGGCGGGAATGATAAAACCAATACATCCGATTTTATTGTATCCGTTGATAGGGTGAAGTTAATGAGTCAGGTATATAATTTCAGCGCTGGTCCAGCCATGTTGCCAGCAGAAGTACTACGCCGTGCAGAACAAGAGCTTTGCAACTGGCATGGTCTGGGAACATCTGTTATGGAGATCAGCCACCGTAGCAAAGAGTTCATGGATGTTGCGGCTGAAGCAGAAAAAGATCTTCGGGATTTATTAGCAATACCTGAGAATTATAAAGTTTTGTTTTGTCATGGTGGTGCTCGTGGTCAGTTTTCGGCTTTACCACAGAATCTACTTGGTGACAAAACGACAGCCGATTATATCGTCAGTGGTTATTGGTCTGAGTGTGCAGCGAAAGAAGCAGAAAAATATTGCACACCAAACGTCATAAATATTACGACAGAAGTTGATGGCATCAGAAGCGTAAAGCCAATGAGTGAATGGGCGCTGAGCAGTGATGCCGCCTATGTGCATTATTGTCCTAACGAAACTATTGAAGGTATTGCAATTTTTGAAGAGCCGGATTTTGGCGATGATAAGATTGTGATTGCTGACTACTCTTCAGCTATTCTTTCAGCCCCGATTGATGTGAGTCGTTACGGTGTGATTTATGCGGGAGCCCAGAAGAACATCGGGCCAGCAGGAATTACAGTGGTGATTGTCCGTGAGGACTTATTGGGTAGAGCACATCAGCATACTCCGTCAATTCTGGATTATACTGTGCAGGTTAAATCAGCCTCGATGTACAACACGCCACCAACATTTGCCTGGTATCTCTCTGGCATGGTATTCAAATGGCTGAAAGAGCAGGGTGGCTTACAGGAAATCAGCAAACGTAATCAGGCGAAAGCAGAGCTCCTCTATCGCACCATTGATAACAGTAATCTGTATATCAACTGTGTTGCGCCACAGAATCGTTCCATCATGAACATACCATTCCAACTGGCCAACCCAATGCTGGATGGTAAATTTCTGGAAGAAGCCTATGCACATGGGTTACACGCTTTGAAAGGGCATAAAGTTGCTGGTGGTGCGCGAGCGTCCATTTATAACGCCATGCCTTATGAAGGTGTTCAGGCATTGGTTGAGTTTATGGCTGATTTTGAACGCCGTAACGCATAATGCGCTTATTATCGGGAGGAATGAAACCTCCCGATGTGAATATTCCTCACTTATTTCAATAGATTAAAGCGAAAATTACAAATACAACGTATTAAAAACCGGAGATCCCGCTGTTTATGCAATCCCTGACGTTAAAACCTATTTCCTGTATCAATGGAACTATTAACCTGCCCGGCTCCAAAAGTGTTTCCAACCGCGCGCTGCTGCTTGCAGCCTTTGCCAAGGGAACTACTTGCCTGACCAATTTGTTGGACAGTGATGATATCCGCCATATGCTTAATGCTTTGACAACACTCGAAATTCCCTACCGTCTATCAGACGATCGTACTTGCTGTGAAATTGATGGCATTGGGGGAACTATCACCGGAAAAGGTGCGCTGGAGCTGTTTTTGGGCAATGCAGGGACGGCCATGCGTCCGTTGGCTGCGGCACTGTGTCTGGGAGACAACAATGTCGTGCTGACAGGGGAACCTCGGATGAAAGAGCGTCCGATAGGTCACTTGGTGGATGCATTGCGTCAAGGCGGAGCAAAAATTGATTATCTTGAACAGGAAAATTATCCGCCCCTGCATATCAAAGGTGGATTCTCGGGGGGGAAAGTTGTCGTTGATGGCAGTGTTTCCAGCCAATTTCTGACAGCTTTGCTGATGGCTGCACCACTGGCGGCGAATGATACAGACATTCATATTCAAGGTGATTTGGTTTCTAAACCTTATATTGATATTACTCTGGCGCTGATGGAAAGTTTCGGCGTGACGGTAGAAAATCACCAATATCAAGTTTTTCATGTTAAGGGGCAGCAGCAATACCAATCGCCGGGACATTATCTGGTGGAAGGGGATGCTTCATCTGCCTCTTATTTTCTGGCCGCCGCTGCGATAAAAGGTGGCACGGTTCGCGTGACAGGTATCGGTAAGAATAGCCTGCAAGGCGATACAAAATTTGCTGATGTGCTGGAAAGGATGGGGGCGACGATTCGCTGGGGTCATGATTTTGTGGAATGTGAACGTGGCACATTGATTGGTGTCGATATGGACATGAATGCTATTCCTGATGCCGCTATGACTATTGCGACAACAGCACTGTTTGCTCAAGGTGAAACGGTCATCCGCAATATTTATAACTGGCGGGTAAAGGAAACGGATCGTCTCAATGCAATGGCGGCTGAATTACGCAAGATTGGGGCTGAGGTGGAAGAAGGGCATGATTACATTCGTGTCGTTCCGCCACAAAAGCTCAATCATGCTGAAATTGAAACTTATAATGATCATCGAATGGCGATGTGTTTCTCACTGGTTGCGCTTTCGGATACACCAGTGACGATTCTTGATCCAGGCTGTACGGCCAAAACATTCCCGGATTATTTCAATCAGCTTGAAAAACTGAGCCAATACATAATGTAATCAGGGATTGAATCCATTTCAGTGGCTTACTCATGGTGAAAATCGTCAGGTAATCATGATGTGCTTATTCCACTCATCTGCGGAGTGCGTATAATAAGAGATATTTTACTGCTCATTAATTGAGCAGTTTTCTGCAATCGGTAGATGACCCGTTTGTTGTGCGGAAAGCGCTATGCGAAAAGGAGGAAAATAATGGTGGCGATAGCCTCAGTAATAACCGTTGATGGGCCAAGTGGTGCTGGCAAAGGAACACTCTGTCAGGCACTGGCTGAAGCATTGGGTTGGCAATTACTTGATTCAGGTGCCATTTATCGTGTATTAGCACTGGCAGCCATTCATCATCAGGTAGATATCCAATCCGAAGACTCACTGGTTCCTCTGGCTGCAAATCTAGATGTTCGTTTTATGCCTGCAAATGGCAAACTCAGGGTCATTCTGGAAGGCGAAGATGTCAGCAATGAAATCCGTACTGAAGCTGTTGGCAATACGGCTTCACAGGCGGCAACATTTCCTCGTGTCCGTGAAGCCCTGCTTCGCCGGCAGCGGGCTTTTCGTATCGCACCGGGGTTGATCGCTGATGGTCGTGATATGGGAACGGTGGTATTCCCTGATGCGCCAGTGAAAATTTTTCTCGATGCCAGTGCGGAAGAACGCGCCCGCAGGCGCATGTTACAGTTGCAGGAGAAGGGTTTTAGTGTTACTTTTGACAGCCTTTTGTCCGAGATACAGGAACGGGATTTCCGTGACCGCAATCGGGCAGTTGCGCCGTTAGTGCCTGCATATGATGCATTACTCTTGGATTCGACCAGTATGTCTATCGAAGAAGTGATTGATAAGGCTCTGACTTATGCGAAAAACGCGTTGGCATTGCCTGCGTAATTGTAGTTTTCGCATGTTGTACTCTTGCAACAGCGCACCAAGAAGATGTATATAGAATCCTGGTATGTGGGCAGTAAAATATGCTGGCATACCAAAGCACCTTGTAACAGGGAGTAGTTGCGAGGTATGTAAAACAACCCCATTCGGCCGGATGCTAGATGGACGTTAATTTAAAACCTTGAAGATCATTAACATGACAGAATCTTTTGCTCAACTCTTTGAAGAATCCTTACAGGTTATCGAAACTCGTCCAGGTGCCATTGTTCGTGGTGTCGTCGTTTCTATCGATAAAGACGTTGTATTGGTTGATGCAGGTCTGAAATCAGAATCTGCAATCCCTGTAGAACAATTCAAAAATGCTCAGGGCGAGCTGGAAATCCAAGTTGGCGACGAAATCGACGTTGCTCTGGATGCGGTAGAAGATGGTTTCGGTGAAACTATCCTGTCCCGTGAAAAAGCAAAACGTCACGAAGCATGGCTGATGCTGGAAAAAGCATACGAAGAAGCTGAAACTGTTACCGGTGTTATCAACGGTAAAGTCAAAGGTGGCTTCACTGTAGAACTGAACGGTATCCGTGCATTCCTGCCAGGTTCACTGGTTGACGTTCGCCCAGTTCGTGATACTGCTCACCTTGAAGGCAAAGAGCTTGAGTTCAAAGTCATCAAGCTGGATCAGAAACGCAACAACGTAGTTGTTTCCCGTCGTGCCGTTATCGAATCTGAAAACAGCGCAGAGCGTGATCAGCTGCTGGAAAATCTGCAAGAAGGCATGGAAGTTAAAGGTATCGTTAAGAACCTGACTGACTACGGTGCATTCGTTGATCTGGGCGGCGTTGATGGCCTGCTGCACATTACTGATATGGCTTGGAAACGTGTTAAACACCCAAGCGAAATCGTCAATGTGGGCGATGAAATCACAGTTAAAGTACTGAAATTCGACCGTGAGCGTACTCGTGTGTCTCTGGGTCTGAAACAACTGGGTGAAGATCCATGGGTAGCAATCGCTAAGCGTTACCCAGAAAGTACTAGACTGACTGGACGCGTAACTAACCTGACTGACTACGGCTGCTTCGTTGAAATCGAAGAAGGTGTTGAAGGTCTGGTACACGTTTCAGAAATGGATTGGACCAACAAAAACATCCACCCATCCAAAGTTGTTAACGTTGGTGACGTTGTGGAAGTTATGGTTCTGGATATCGATGAAGAGCGTCGTCGTATCTCCCTGGGTCTGAAACAGTGTAAATCTAACCCTTGGCAGCAATTTGCTGAAACTCACAACAAAAACGACCGCGTTGAAGGTAAAATCAAGTCAATCACTGACTTCGGTATCTTCATTGGTCTGGACGGCGGCATCGACGGTCTGGTTCACCTGTCTGACATCTCCTGGAACGTTGCAGGCGAAGAAGCAGTTCGTGAATACAAGAAAGGCGACGAAATTGCTGCTGTAGTTCTGCAGGTTGATGCAGAGCGTGAGCGTATCTCTCTGGGCATCAAGCAACTGGCAGAAGATCCATTCAACAATTACCTGTCTGTAAATAAGAAAGGTACGATTGTTAATGGTAAAGTGACTGCAGTTGACGCAAAAGGTGCTACAGTTGAATTAGCTGACGGCGTTGAAGGTTACCTGCGTGCATCAGAAGCTTCTCGTGACCGCATTGAAGATGCAACTCAAGTTCTGAACGTTGGCGATGAAGTTGAAGCTAAATATGTTGGTGTTGATCGCAAAAACCGCATAGTTAACCTGTCTGTTCGTGCGAAAGACGAAGCTGATGAAAAAGACGCTATCGCTTCTGTGAACAAACAAGAAGATACAAACTTTGCTAACAACGCAATGGCTGAAGCTTTCAAAGCAGCTAAAGGCGAATAATCTAAGTCAATAACATCGGGTGATACCTCGGCAACGGTGGTATTACCTGATACGGTAGTTTAGGGAGGTATTATGACCAAGTCTGAATTAATCGAAAGACTTACTGAGCAACAATCTCACATGCCAGCGAAAGCCGTTGAAGATGCAGTGAAAGAAATGCTTGATCATATGGCAGAAACATTGGCCGCAGGTGAACGAATTGAAGTTCGTGGATTCGGCAGCTTTTCTCTTCACTACCGGGCTCCACGTGTGGGTCGTAACCCCAAAACTGGCGATAAAGTTGAATTGGAAGGTAAATACGTTCCTCACTTTAAACCAGGTAAAGAGTTACGCGATCGCGTGAATATCTATAGTGACAGCTAAGATAGAAGTTATTACTTAATTGCTAACGGCACCTTGGGGTGCCGTTTTTTTGTGATTATTTTCGCATTATTTTGTCATCTTTTCTTAACCGACGAACTAATTTGCGAAGTGATTCTATATTAGAATTTATCTGTCTGGCCGTAGCATAAATAATGGAATAGGCTTGCCTGTGTGAATGGAATATCAGCGCAGAGGCATAACCGGATGTGGCCTATCATTTTTTTTCCCTTGAATTATATTCTCTCCATTTGGCGAAAGCCGCTGCTTATTATCAGTCTGAATCAGGCTGCTATAGCAATTATTCTGGGAATGTTCCCCTTATTATTGCTCGCTGAACTACCTCAACAGAGGGAAATTTATTTCCTGATTGGGCTGGCATTTTGTTTATGGTTTGTTCCCCGGAAATCCGCTCGGATAACTTCGCTGATGTTATGGACATTTATTTTTGGATGTTGGCATGGTCACCTGATATTGAATCAAATCACTTATTTCAGCGAAACATCCCGCTCTGCAACGGTCATGATTGAGAGCGTATCTTTAGATGCTGAGAAAAATAATGCGGAAGAAACAGAACGTCATCGCATCAGATTCATTGAAAGTGATGGAAAATATATTTTTCCTGCATTATTTGCATCGGTACTATGGAATTCTTCTGAATCGCTGTGTGCTGGTCAGATATGGCAGGTCACAATGAAACTCAGGCCGGTTCATGCTCAATTGAACCATGGAAGCTATGATAGCCAGAGATATGCACTTTCGATTCGTCAGCCACTTAATGGCAAAATTACTAAGGCTAGGTTACTAAGAGGTCAGTGCAGTTTTAGGCAAGATTTGATAAATAAACTGGTGCCAGAAATCCAACCATTGAAATATTCAGGGATCGCTCTGGCTCTTACCTTTGGTGAAAGAAAGTGGCTGGATCAACAAACCAGACTGCTGTTGCAGCAAACGGGCATCGCTCATCTTATGGCTATTTCAGGGTTGCATATCGCAATGGCCAGTTTATTCGGCTGGAGCCTTGCCAGGGGCATTCAGTTTTTCTTTCCGGCAAGGTGGGTGAGTTTTCGTTTCCCGCTTCTCATGGGGTGGCTGACCGCAGTGTTATATGCTTGGTTGTCAGGCTGGGGAATTCCGGCTGTCCGGGCAATATTAGGATTAACACTTTGGATTTATCTGCGGTGCAGAAATCGGTTTTGTTTTTCATGGCAGTGGGCTTTATGGAGTGCAGCTCTGATTTTATTGTTTGATCCACTGGCAATCCTTTCTGACAGCTTTTGGCTCTCATTTACTGCGGTGATGGCGTTGTTATTTTGGTTTCACTGGATGCCCTTACCGGAGGGCATTCGTTATGGCTGGCATTGGAGTTGGCTACGTGGGCTGCATATGCAATTGGGAATGATGCTAATGTTGTTGCCGTTGCAGCTTTTACTGTTTCAGGGGCTGAATATTGCATCATTGGTTGCTAATTTATGGGCTGTACCGATAGTTTCTTTCTTGTCTGTGCCACTGGTGATGTTAGCGTTATCCTGTTTCTTTCTTCCTGTTATTCAGCCAATTTTGTGGCAGTTGGTTGATTACAGTATTGTATTCGCTTTGGCGCCTTTGCAGGTTTTAACACATTCATGGTTTGAAACAGGGCATTTCCCTATCTTTATCACGCTTGTGGGGTGGTTTTCTGTCGTTTTTTGGCGTTTGGGCTGGTGGAAGTCTTATAAATGGCTGTTAGGGGTCTTGATTGGAATCATTGTTTGTTATTTAAAACGCGATGATGAATACCAATGGCGTTTTTCGATGCTGGATGTTGGACATGGCTTGGCAGTGGTCATTGACAAGGGAGGAAAGGCAATCATTTTTGATACAGGAAACCGTTGGGAAACGGGAAGTATGGCAGAAAAAGTCATTGCACCTTATTTGCGTTGGCATCGTTTGACACCAGAACAGATTATTCTCAGCCACGATCATTTGGATCATACAGGTGGCGTGGAATATCTGCGCAAAAAATATCCTGATATTCAAATCAGGAGTTCTTTGATCGGGCAATCACATTTGCCTTGTATTCGTGGTGAGCAATGGACCTGGCAGGAATTAACGTTTCAGGTCATCTGGCCGCAAGAAAAAACAGCGGTTGTCGGTAACAATCAATCTTGCGTGATCCGCATTGATGATGGTAAACACAGTCTATTATTAACAGGTGATTTGGAAAAACAGGGTGAATACCGCTTAGTCAGTCTTGAACGAGAACATCTGAATGCAACAATATTGCAAGTTCCTCATCATGGGAGCAATACTTCGTCCACAGCGGTATTTATACGCACAATCATGCCTAAATATGCATTAACTTCGGTTGCCCGTTATAGCCCGTGGAAGTTACCTTCCGTGAAAGTACGACAACGTTATAAAAACGCTGAAATTCAATGGTATAGCACTGCGATTTCCGGCCAGATTACCGGTTATTTTTATCGTGATCACATTAAATTAGCAGGTTATAGACAACACATAATGTCACGGTGGTATCATCAGTGGTTTGGTATTCATAGCGATCATGGGTAGAATGACCCGCTATTTCTTTTGGTTTTGGTAACTCAATAATGAATGATAAAGACCTTTCTACCTGGCAGACCTTCCGCCGATTGTGGCCGCTCATCACACCATTTAAGCTAGGCTTGGCAGTGGCGGCGATTGCGCTGGTTATAAATGCTGCCGGTGATACATTGATGCTTTCTTTGTTGAAACCTTTACTTGATGAGGGTTTTGGCAAGGCAGACATGAGCGTATTGGAGTGGATGCCGCTGGTTGTTATCGGGCTGATGCTTTTGCGTGGCATATCGGGTTTTATATCAAGTTATTGTATATCTTGGGTATCTGGCAAAGTTGTCATGCAGGTGCGCCGTCGTCTGTTCACTCATATGATGGGTATGCCAGTTTCCTTTTTTGACCAGCAATCTACGGGAACATTGCTTTCCCGCATTACATACGATTCAGAACAGGTTGCTTCTTCTTCTTCCGGCGCGCTGGTGACAGTTGTCAGGGAAGGAGCATCAATTATTGGCCTGTTCATTCTGATGTTTTATTACAGTTGGGAGCTTTCCCTGATCTTGATTGTCATTGCTCCGATTGTCGCTCTTGTTATTCGTCTTGTTTCGGTACGTTTTCGTAATATCAGCAAAAATATGCAGAACAGCATGGGAATGGTGACAACCAGCGCAGAACAGATGCTGAAAGGGCACAAAGAAGTTTTGATCTTTGGTGGTCAGAAGATTGAGACTAAACGTTTTAACCAAGTCAGTAACCATATGCGTCAGCAAGGCATGAAAATGGTGTCGGCGTCGTCTATTTCTGACCCCATTATTCAGTTAATTGCCTCTTTTGCTTTAGCGTTTGTCCTCTATGCTGCCAGTTTCCCGGAAATTATGGGCGCACTGACTGCGGGTAAAATCACCGTGGTATTTTCATCCATGATCGCCCTGATGCGCCCATTGAAATCGCTGACTAATGTTAACGCACAATTCCAGCGTGGTATGGCCGCTTGCCAAACATTATTTGCGATTCTGGATATGGAACAGGAAAAAGATGAAGGTAAGCTGGAGCTGAAAAAAGCAAAAGGTGATCTTGAATTCCGTAATGTCACATTCTGCTATCCAACCAAAGATCATCCTGCGCTGAAAAGCATCTCAATGACCATTCCTAAAGGTAAAACTGTCGCATTGGTGGGGCGTTCTGGTTCAGGAAAATCGACGATTGCCAATCTTCTCACTCGTTTTTACGATATCAATGAAGGCGGCATCATGTTGGATGGGCATGATTTGCGTGAATACTCATTGTCTTCACTACGCAGCCAGATAGCGCTGGTATCGCAGAATGTCCATTTGTTCAATGATACGGTTGCTAATAATATCGCTTATGCCAGCGAAGGAAAATTTAGCCGTGAAGAAATTGAACGAGCTGCGGAAATGGCCTATGCGATGGATTTTATCAAGAAACTGGATCAGGGTCTTGATACCATGATTGGTGAAAATGGTGTCCTGCTTTCAGGCGGACAACGTCAGCGTATTGCCATTGCCCGTGCGTTGCTGCGTGATTCCCCAATTCTTATTCTGGATGAGGCAACCTCAGCACTGGATACTGAATCTGAGCGTGCCATACAAGCGGCGCTGGATGAATTGCAGAAAAACAGAACTTCTTTGGTCATTGCCCATCGCCTTTCTACCATTGAAAATGCGGATGAAATTATCGTCGTTGAAGACGGTTTTATCGTCGAAAAAGGTAATCATTCGGTTCTGTTGGAAAAAGATGGCGCATATGCCCAATTACATCGGATGCAATTTGGTCAATGATTGAACGCATATGGTCCGGCCGTTCATGGCTTTACATCTTGTTATTGCCACTGTCAGCCCTTTATGGGCTGATAAGCGGTCTGCGTTGTTTAGGCTATAAACTGGGGTTGATCCGTTCCTGGAAAGCGCCTGTACCTGTTGTTGTAGTGGGTAACTTGACGGCAGGAGGGAATGGCAAAACACCAATCGTCATTTGGTTGGTTGAACAATTGCAGCGAACAGGCTATCAGATTGGTGTTGTTTCTCGCGGTTATGGCGGGAAAGCGGAACATTACCCACTGTTGATAACAGGTGAAGTGACAACGGCACAAGCGGGAGATGAGCCAGTTTTGATTCATCGCCGTACTGGTGCACCTGTTGCGGTCGCACCGAAACGCGCCGACGCTATCAAGGCGTTATTAATGCATTTCCCCGTCGATATTATCATCACCGATGATGGCCTCCAACATTATGCCTTACAGCGTGATTATGAAATTGTGGTCATTGATGGTATCCGTCGCTTCGGTAATGGCTGCTGGTTACCGGCAGGGCCGATGCGGGAACTCGCTGGTCGTCTAAATACGGTTAATACCATTATTGTTAATGGGGGAGTGCCGGAAACAGGCGAATTGCCCATGACATTAAAAGGTGAACTGGCGATTAACCTGCTGACGGGAGAATCGCGTCAGGTCAGTGATATTCCCAATGGGGTGGCAATGGCGGGTATTGGTCATCCACCGCGTTTTTTTGCAACTTTGCAGCAGTTGGGAGCTGTTTTGCAGGAAACACACGCTTTTGCTGATCATCAATCTTATGATAAAACTCAATTGTCGGCTCTGACCGATGATGGGCAGAATTTGCTGATGACAGAAAAAGATGCAGTTAAATGTTTCCAATTCGCTCAGCCTAATTGGTGGTATTTACCGGTTTCTGCACATTTTCCAGAAGAAAAAGAGCAAAAAATGCTGGATGAAATTTGTGCTTTACTTCCTAAATTGAATATGCGCAGATAATCTTGGTAAATCATCACAGCATTCAACAAAATAACAGAGTTAACGGTGATACATAGCTTGTGGTATTCTGAACCGCATTAAATTCGAAGCCCGTCATTTGGGGGATATATGGATCACCGTTTACTCGAAATCATTGCTTGTCCGGTATGTTACGGTAAGCTTAATTACGATAAAGAAAACTTTGAACTGATTTGCAAACTTGACCGCCTCGCTTTTCCCGTCCGTGATGGCATTCCTGTTCTGTTAGAAAATGAAGCACGGGCCCTGCCAGCAGAGGAAGAAAAATAATTCATGTTTACCGTTATCATCCCAGCGCGTTTTGCTTCAACTCGCCTGCCCGGAAAACCGCTGGCTGATATTCATGGCAAGCCAATGATTGTGCGCGTTATGGAACGGGCTATCCGCTCCGGTGCTAATCGGGTGATTGTGGCGACAGATAACCAAGCCGTTTTTGATGCCGTCACTGCCGCAGGCGGTGAAGCTTGCATGACAAGTGCGCATCACCATTCAGGTACAGAGCGTTTAGCTGAAGTCATTGATCAATACCAATTTTCTGATGACGAAATCATCGTGAATGTTCAAGGTGATGAGCCACTTATCCCAGAACAAATCATCAAGCAGGTCGCCGATAATCTGGCAGAAAGTGATGCTGGAATGGCAACACTTGCAGTACAGATCCAAGATGCAGAAGAAGCATTTAACCCTAACACTGTAAAAGTTGTGATGGATGCGCAAGGTTATGCGCTCTATTTCTCACGCGCCACGATCCCGTGGGAACGTGATCGCTTTATGCAGTCAAAAGAAACAGTCGGGGATAACTTCCTGCGCCATATCGGGCTTTATGCATATCGGGCAGGGTTTATCCGTCGCTACGTGCAGTGGGCGCCAAGCCCATTGGAAAGCATTGAGATGCTCGAACAACTGCGGGTGCTTTGGTACGGTGAGAAAATTCATGTCGCCAAAGCGCTACAAGCGCCAGGTGCAGGGGTAGATACACCTGAAGATTTGGAAGCCGTCAGAAAAACCTTTGCTGAGTGCTGAACACGTTATCCGGTATAACAGTCAAAAGAGAATGCCGCTTCTGCGGCATTCTCTTTTTTCAGTATGATTCCGACTCTCACTGTTTTCTATTAAGAGTTTTCTGTTTTTTCGGTTGCTGCCTCTTTAGTTACTGGCTTTATTGCCTGCCAGATTTTACCCAACGTTTCATACCAAGCTCGTTCTGTATGTGAAAAATAATAGGCGGATGGAATGTATTTTTCCCATGCATACAATGGAGTTGTCACAGCCAGTTGATTGGCAGGGCCGGCGATAGGGTGCATACCACGCCGTTCGAAGAACTTGAGCGACCGTTCCATATGATTGGCGGAAGTGACCAGAATAAAAGGTTGTTGCCCAAGCACTTTTTCAACTTCAGCGGCTTCCTCTTCCGTATCTAAAGGCTCTCTTAATGCAATCGTGTCTTCTACAGGAATTCCCAAAGATTGTGCTACCATAGCAGCGATTTCAGCACTACTGATTGAGTTAACACCTTTACCACCCGTAAAAATCATTTTAGTGCCAGGATTAAGGTGATATAACCGAATACCTTCGGTGACTCTGGGCAGACTATTACTGATAAGGTTGGCACTGGGCGCCCATTGTGGGTTGTAAGTGAAACCGCCACCGAGAACAACAATATATTTTACGGGGGCAATATATGCTTTGTCAGGCTCGTAGCGTTGAACATACTTCCCCTCGATAGGAAGTAAAAGTTTGTCAGCAATCGGCTGTAAACTAAATAAAAGTAGCGCAAGCCAACTCAGTGACAGTAAAGCTTTACCCGTTTTTTGCCAGCGGGTGAACCACAGAAATAGCAGGGCTGTCAAAGAAACAAGAATAATCAAAGGCAAAGGCATTAATAGCGCGCCAACATATTTTTTAAGCAGAAATAACATTGATTGGCCTTGGTTTGGTGGAATTATAGCCGCCCGGGGTCGAATTTAGGGCTAAAAGTAGTGAATTCAATGATTACTGTGCCAAAATAACAGTAGCCAGCATTATTACTCAATAAATAAATTAAACTTAGCTTATCAGTGAGGCAGTTTTTCATGCGGGATCGCAATTTCGATGATATTGCAGACAAATTTTCACGTAATATTTACGGCACAACCAAGGGTAAAATCAGGCAGGCCGTTGTCTGGCAGGATATCAACGAATTGCTGAATCATTTACCTCAACGCCCTCTGCGCATTTTGGATGCGGGAGGCGGTGAAGGAAACATGGCTTGCCAATTGGCTGCATTAGGCCATAAGGTCATATTATGTGACCTCTCTGAAGAAATGATCTTGCGGGCGAAATGTAATGCACAAGAGCGGGGTGTTCTCCATCAGATGCAATTTATTCAAAGCCCGGTACAGGATATTCGTCAACACATTAAACAACCCGTCGATTTAATTCTATTTCATGCTGTATTGGAATGGATCACTGACCAAAAAGATGCAATAGAAACATTGGGGGAGATAATAACACCCGGTGGAGCACTTTCATTAATGTTTTATAATGCTAATGGACTGGTCATGCGTAATGCCATCTTGGGTAACTTTCATTTGGCAACGCCAAATATTCAGCGTCGCCGAAAGCGTTCTTTATCGCCACAGAACCCATTAGTACCCGAACAGGTATATCAGTGGCTTACTGAACTCAATATGGAAATAACAGGCAAAACAGGTGTCAGGGTTTTTCACGACTACCTGCAAAGCCGCCAATTACAAAATACAGATTTTCCGGCGTTGCTTGAACTTGAACAACGTTATTGCAGACAGGAGCCCTATATCAGCCTGGGGCGTTACATTCATGTGATGGCACGCAAGCCGACTTTAAAGAGTGAATTATGAGTGAATATTCCCAGACTGTTCCTGAACTTGTGTCCTGGGCCAGAAAGAATGATTTTTCGATTTCATTGCCACCGGAACGCTTGGCTTTTTTGATGGCAATCTCAGTGCTGAACAGTGAACGTTTTGATGGCGAAATGAGCGAGGGAGAGTTGGTTGATGCGTTCCGTGAAGTTTGCAAAGGTTTTGAGCAAACGTCAGAGGCGGTTGCTGTCCGGGCGAATAATGCCATTAACGATATGGTACGCCAAAAGCTGATTAATCGCTTTACCAGTGAATTAGCGGATGGCAATGCTATTTATCGCTTGACGCCATTGGGTATTGGCATCAGTGATTATTATATTCGCCAGCGCGAATTTTCCACGTTGCGCCTTTCCATGCAGTTATCCATTGTCGCCAACGAACTACATCGGGCGGCTGAAGCTGCTGAAGAAGGTGGCGATGAGTTCCATTGGCACCGCAATGTTTTTGCGCCGCTCAAATATTCCGTCGCTGAAATTTTTGACAGCATCGATATGTCACAGCGTACTATGGATGAACAGCAAAACAGCGTAAAAATAGACATTGCTGCGCTCCTCAATCAAGATTGGCAGGCTGCTATCGCTAATTGCGAGCATTTACTGTCTGAAACGTCAGGTACATTGAGAGAGCTTCAGGATACGTTGGAAGCTGCTGGTGATAAATTACAGGCCAATCTACTGCGTATTCAGGATGCTAATATGGGTAGCGGTGGCTTAGAATTGGTGGATAAACTGGTTTTTGATCTGCAAAGTAAACTCGACCGCATTATTAGTTGGGGGCAACAGGCTATCGATCTCTGGATTGGCTATGATCGCCACGTTCACAAATTTATCCGTACCGCTATCGATATGGATAAGAACCGCATATTTGCTCAACGTCTCCGCCAATCTATCCAACACTATTTTGATCATCCGTGGGTGCTGACCATCGCCAATGCAGAGCGTTTGCTGGATATGCGCGACGAAGAACTGACATTGCGCAATGAAGAGGTAATGGGAGAATTACCGCCAGACATGGAATATGAAGAATTTAGTGAAATCAACGAACAATTGGCCGAGATGGTGGAGCAGGCTCTGGCGGTCTACCAGCAGGCCAGGCTCCCATTAGATTTGGGGGCAGTACTGCGCGATTATCTTGCTCAATATCCACATAACCGCCATTTCGATGTGGCGCGTATTCTGGTGGATCAGGCAGTACGGCTGGGCGTTGCAGAAGCGGATTTCTCTGGGTTGCCAGCGGAATGGTTAGCGATTAATGATTACGGAGCCAAGGTGCAGGCACATGTCATCGACACATATTGAACAATTTATGCCGGTCAAACTGGCTCAGGCATTATCCAACACACTTTTTCCTGAATTAGACAGCCAGCTTCGTTCAGGGCGTCACATTGGGATGGATGATCTTGATAATCATGCTTTCCTGATGGATTTTCAGGAGGAGCTGGAAACGTTTTATGCTCGCTATAATGTTGAGTTAATCCGTGCACCAGAAGGTTTTTTCTACCTGCGTCCACGCTCAACGACGCTGATCCCTCGATCTGTTCTGTCTGAAATGGACATGATGGTAGGTAAAATCCTGTGTTACCTCTATCTCAGCCCTGAACGTCTGTCCAATCAGGGAATATTTACCTTTCAGGAACTGTATGACGAGCTATTGTCGCTCGCTGACGAAAGTAAACTGATGAAATTGGTGAACCAACGTTCGACAGGCTCCGATCTGGATAAACAAAAACTACAGGAAAAAGCACGAACTTCCCTAAACCGCCTGCGCCGTTTGGGAATGGTCTATTTCCTGCAGAATGACAGCAATAAATTTACGATTACTGAAACGGTATTCCGCTTTGGAGCAGATGTACGTAGTGGTGACAACCCACGTGAAGCACAATTACGAATGATCCGTGATGGTGAAGCGATGTCGGTGGAAGGCAATTTATCGCAGGAAGATAATGAACACGAAGAAGTATCAGAGCATTCAGCAGAAGGTGCGGAGGATGAACAGTCATGATTGAACGCGGTAAATTTCGCTCACTGACGCTAGTTAACTGGAACGGTTTTTTTGCCAGAACGTTTGATCTTGACGAACTCGTGACCACCTTATCCGGTGGTAATGGTGCAGGTAAATCCACCACGATGGCGGCGTTTGTAACAGCGTTGATCCCTGACTTGACGCTGCTTCATTTCCGAAACACCACGGAAGCGGGCGCAACCAGTGGCTCCCGTGATAAAGGCTTGCACGGTAAACTGCGTGCCGGGGTCTGTTATTCTACACTGGATGTCGTTAACTCCCGCCACCAGCGGATCATTGCGGGGGTTCGCTTACAGCAGGTTGCCGGGCGCGACCGCAAGGTTGATATCAAACCATTCATGATCCAGGGTGTCCCTGCATCGATACAGCCAACGCAGTTATTGACCGAAAACATTGGCGAACGTCAGGCGCGGGTTCTGCCATTAAATGAGCTGAAAGAGCGCCTTGATGAGATGGAAGGTGTTCAGTTCAAACAATTTAACTCTATCACCGATTACCATTCCCTGATGTTTGATTTGGGGGTGATTCCAAAACGTCTGCGTTCGGCCAGTGATCGTAGTAAGTTTTACCGTCTGATAGAAGCATCATTATATGGTGGTATTTCCAGCGCGATCACTCGCTCACTGCGTGATTATTTACTGCCAGAAAACAGCGGCGTTAGAAAAGCGTTTCAGGACATGGAAGCGGCACTGCGTGAAAACCGCATCACGCTGGAAGCAATCCGCGTTACCCAATCTGATCGCGATCTGTTTAAACATCTCATCACGGAAGCGACAGCTTATGTTTCTGCTGACTACATGCGTCATACCAATGAGCGCCGTATCCACCTAGATGAAGCCTTGGCTTTGCGTAGTGAGTTATTTGGTAGCCGCCGTCAATTAGTGGCTGAACAGTATCGCCATGTCGAAATAGCACGGGAGCTTACAGAGCAGAGTGGTGCGTCTTCTGATTTGGAGATGGATTATCAGGCGGCTAGCGATCATCTGAATTTAGTTCAGACAGCCATGCGTCAGCAGGAGAAAATAGATCGTTATCAAGGAGATATTGAAGAACTGACTTATCGCCTGGAAGAACAGACTGAAGTTGTCGAAGAAGCGAAAGAGTTACAGGCAGAATATGACGCCGTGTCTGAGGCGGCTGAACAGGAAGTTGATGAATTAAAAAGCCAGCTTGCTGACTATCAGCAGGCGTTGGATGTTCAACAAACTCGCTCGATCCAATATCAACAGGCGCTGCAAGCACTGGAACGTGCCCGTGAGCTTTGTCAGCTCCCGGATTTATTGATAGATAATGCTGATGAGTGGCAGGAAACCTATCAGGCCAAAGAACAACAGGCGACTGAAACCTTGCTGGCGCTGGAGCAGAAGCTGAGTGTGGCAGATGCTGCCCATAGTCAGTTTGAGCAGGCTTATCAACTGGTGAAAAATATTGTTGGTGAGGTGAGCCGTAGCTCAGCATGGCAAAGTGCCCGTGAAGTACTGCGCGAATGGCCATCCCAACGCCATCTGGCGGATCGTGTTCAGCCTCTGCGTATTCAATTAGCTGAATTGGAACAGCGTCTGAACAGCCAGCAAAATGCAGAGCGCTTACTGGGGGAATTCTGTAAGCGCCACAACCAGCAGTACCAACCGGAAGATTTAGAAGCGTTGCAGGGCGAATTGGAAGCCCGCTCGGAAGAGTTAAGCCTGAATGCCAGTGAAAGCGGCGAGCGCCGTATGCAGATGCGTCAGCAGCTGGAACAGCTTAAGCAGAAAATTCAGGGATTGACAACACGAGCACCAGTTTGGCTGACGGCACAGGATGCATTGAACCAACTTTGTGAGCAGAGCGGTGAAACGTTCGAAAGTGCCAATGATGTCACTGAATACATGCAACAATTGTTGGAGCAAGAACGCGAAACTACCGTCGAACGTGATGATGTGTCAGCACAGAAACGTGAGCTTGAAAAGCATATTGAGCGTTTGAGCCAGCCAAGTGGTGCCGAAGACAGTAGATTGCTTGCATTGGCGGAACGTTTTGGTGGTGTTTTGCTGTCAGAAATTTATGATGACATCACCATTGATGATGCGCCTTATTTCTCCGCATTGTACGGGCCAGCCCGCCACGCTATCGTTGTGCCGGATCTTTCGTTGGTAAGTCCACATCTGGAAGCACTGGAAGATTGCCCGGAAGATCTTTATCTGATTGAAGGCGATCCGCAATCCTTTGATGATAGCGTCTTAGATTTCGAAGAGCGGAAAAATGCTGTTCTGGTAAAATCATCGGATCGTCAGTGGCGTTATTCCCGTTATCCTGACGTTCCGCTGTTTGGAAGGGCTGCAAGGGAAAATCGCCTGGAAATACTGAATTTTGAACGTGATACGCTGGCAGAACGCTATGCAACGCTTTCGTTTGACGTCCAGAAAATCCAGCGCGCCTATCAGGCTTTCAGCCGTTTTGTGGGCAAACATCTGTCAGTTGCATTTGATGACGATCCAGAAGCTGATATTCGTAGCTTGAATCAGCAGCGAATTGAACTGGAGCGCGAACTCTCTCAATTTGAAGCACAGACTCAACAGCATCACCAGAAACTGGTTCAGGTAAAAGAGAGTCTGTCAGCGCTGAACCGCCTGATCCCACAAATTACCCTCTTGCTGGATGAAACGCTGATTGACCGTGTGGAAACGGTGCGTGAAGAAATGAGTGAAGCACAAGATGCGGCTCGTTTTCTGCAACAGCATAGTCATGCACTGAACAAACTCGAACCGTTGGTTTCTGTCCTGCAAAGTGATCCACAGCAGCATGAGCAGTTGAAGCAGGATTATGAGACGGCGAAACACACCCAGAATAAAGCGAAACAGCAAGCTTTTGCTTTGACGGAAGTGGTGCAGCGTCGTGCGCATTTCAGCTATAGCGATTCTGTGGGGATGCTCAGTGACAATGCTGATCTGAATGATAAATTGCGCCAGCGCCTTGAACATGCGGAGTCTGATCGCAGCCGCGCGCGTGAACAATTGCGCCAGCAGCAATCACAATACGCCCAATTTAATCAAGTATTGGCCTCATTGAAGAGTTCCTATGACACTAAGCAGGATATGTTGAAGGAACTTGAGCAGGAGATGAAAGACATCGGTGTTCAGGCCGATCCGAATGCAGAAAGTCGAGCCCGTGAACGTCGCGATCAGCTTCACGCTGCCTTGAGCACCAATCGTTCCCGCATCAACCAGCTTGAGAAACAGATCGCATTTTGTGAGGCCGAAATGGAAAACCTCCAGAAAAAATTGCGTAAAACTGAGCGTGACTATTATCAGAAACGCGAGCAGGTGGTTTCTTCAAAAGCTGGCTGGTGTGCTGTTATGCGGCTGGTGAAAGATAATGGTGTTGAGCGTCGCCTCCATCGCCGCGAACTGGCCTATATGAATGGAGATGAGCTGCGTTCAATGTCGGATAAAGCGCTGGGAGCATTGCGTCTGGCGGTGGCAAATAATGAACACCTGCGCGATGCACTGCGTTTGTCTGAAGATCCCAAACGTCCAGAACGTAAAATTCAATTTTTCGTTGCTGTTTATCAACATCTGCGTGAGCGTATCCGCCAAGATATTATCCGTACCGATGATCCGGTTGATGCCATTGAACAGATGGAAATTGAACTGGCTCGTTTGACGGAAGAATTAACGGCGCGTGAACAAAAACTGGCGATCAGTTCCAAGAGTGTGGCCAATATCATTCGCAAGACGATTCAGCGCGAGCAGAACCGTATTCGCATGTTGAATCAGGGATTGCAGGCTGTTTCTTTTGGTCAGGTAGGAGGAGTGCGTTTGAACGTCAATGTACGTGAAAGCCATTCAATCTTGCTGGATGTGCTTTCTGAACAGCAGGAGCAACATCAGGATCTGTTCAAGAGCCAGCGTCTGACTTTCTCGGAAGCGATGGCGAAACTTTACCAGCGTCTGAACCCACAAATTGACATGGGGCAGCGTTTACCGCAGACCATTGGTGAAGAATTACTGGATTACCGTAACTACCTCGAATTGGACGTTGAAGTCAACCGTGGCTCTGATGGTTGGCTCAAAGCTGAAAGTGGGGCATTGTCTACGGGTGAAGCCATTGGTACAGGGATGTCAATTCTGGTTATGGTCGTGCAGAGTTGGGAAGAGGAATCACGGCGCCTGCGTGGTAAAGACATATCACCATGCCGTCTATTGTTCCTTGATGAAGCGGCGCGTTTGGATGCGAAATCAATCGCCACGCTGTTTGAACTGTGCGAACGTTTGCAGATGCAGTTAATTATCGCAGCGCCGGAAAACATCAGCCCGGAAAAAGGTACAACGTATAAATTAGTACGTAAAATATTTAATAATCATGAACATGTGCATGTTGTTGGTCTGCGTGGTTTTGGACAGGATGCTCCCGCCATTGAACAGCTTCAACCCATCTTGGCAGAGTAATTCTGGCGTTGGGTAATGTTTCTATATTTAAGGGAGGCCATATTATGATATGTCCTCCCTGCTGAGATTACCGTATTCAATAGTTAGATTACCAATTAAACATAGTATTTATGTTCAATAGAAGTCCCTATCACTTTATCGTGCATTTCTTCCAATTTAGAATAACCAATCGTTTTTCGATTTGGGTTTTATAATCGGGTATGATGGGGAAAATCAGTTTTTTCTATATAACACATGACCATCAAGCAGTTATAGAATTTGTTAGGACGATTGAGCTGTATAGGGAATGATTTTTAATTTACTACTTCTTTAGGTAATTATTTATGAATGAGAATCAAAAACATTGGTCACAAGTTGAATATTTACATTCAACAGTAACCAACCCCAATATAAAGATTAAAGGCACACACAGTTATTATAGTCACTGCTGGAGTGATAGTTTTGAGAAGAGTGTTGTCCGTTATCTTCATGGTGATGAAATCAGCCTTGGATGGGAACCTTTAGGTGTCGTTGATAAGCTTTATATAGGAAATTATGTCTGTATTGCATCAGAAGCTGTCATTCTGATGGGAGGCAACCATACTCATCGAATAGACTGGTTTTCTGTCTATCCTTTTTTGGAAGGTATTAAAGAATCCTATCAACATTCCGGTGATACAATTTTGTCTGATGGGTGTTGGATTGGTATGCGTTCAATGATCATGCCTGGCGTAACGATTGGGGAGGGAGCGGTTGTTGCTGCGGGGAGTATTGTCACGAAAGATGTTTCTCCGTATACCGTAGTGGGTGGAAATCCTGCCCGATTCATTAAATATCGTTTTGAACCTTCTGTTATATCGAGATTGCTGGCGTTGAAAATGTATGATCTGGATGAAGATATGGTGGAAAAATTGCTCCCTTATTTGAAAGGGGATGATATAGATTCCCTTGAATCAGCTTATTATTCTTTTAATAAATAAAGAATTATAATGAGTTTATGAATAAATTGTAACCTTGTGTTATTGTGTAGTGTGTCTCATTTTAGTGCGATAAGAACGTCTATTATCTCACATCGTTATGATTAATATAAAAAGGAATAACGATGCGTAAAGTAACGTTAGTATTCAGTGCCATTGCGTTTGCTTTTAGCTTAAACGGTGTCGTACAGGCGAAAGTACAAATGCCAGAATCAGTCAGCTCAGGGGTAACTACAGTAGAACTTTCTCAGCGTCAGGCTGTACATTGGGTCTCAGTAGAGCAGATTGAAAAAAGCCTGCAAGATCAGCCGCCAATGGCGATAGGGTTTGATATCGATGACACCGTATTGTTTTCCAGCCCTGGTTTTTATCGTGGTAAATTGAAATATTCACCAAATGACAATAGCTATCTGAAAAATCCGGCATTTTGGGAAAAAATGAATAATGAATGGGATGAATTCAGTATGCCGAAACAAATCGGTATTGAATTGGTTCAGATGCATTTAAAACGGGGAGATAATATTTATTTCATTACAGGGCGTACGAAAACTAAAACAGAAACAGTAACAAAATATTTGCAGGAAGACCTACATATTCCTGCTGACAAAATGAATGTCGTTATTTTTGCAGGTGATGATCCAGGAAAAAATAATAAAATCAGCTGGATGAAAGAACATAAATTAAAGCTCTACTATGGCGATGCAGATGCTGATATTGCTGCTGCCCATGAACTGAATATCAGAGGTATTCGTATTTTGAGAGCATCAAATTCTTCTTATCAGCCTCTGCCTAAAGCTGGCCGCTTTGGGGAAGAAGTAGTCATTAAATCCGAATATTAATCCGAAAGATTTTACAGAATGAACTTTAGTTAGAGGCACTTAAGGTGCCTTTTTCTTTTTTAGTGCTAACATAAGCTAATTTATTATAATAAAAAATTTTTTTTTACCCGGGGTGACTGGCTATGATGATATGCTTCTATCTTAATAGATAATTATGTATATAATTACCACTATTCTTTCTCAATAAAACAAGTCTACTGATAATTAAAATAAGTCATTGGATAGCTGCATGTATAATAAGGTAAGGTGAGGTTTTATGGTGAAGAACACGGTCAGGTTACTGAAAGTTTCTTTTATCTGTAGCGCGTTGGCGGTATCAGAGGAAACCTTTGCAAGTCAACAAAATGGACTGATAGTAAATGATACCCAACAATTTTTGGAGGAACAAAAAAAGGAAGACGTAGTTGTTTCACCGGATCAGATTATTCCTATATCTTCAGTAAATTCGATTGAAGAAAACCGAAAACAGATACAAAGTTGGTTACCGCAACAAGTAAAACCAATATTCATTGACCGTTTGGCAACGTTATATGCAGTCAATAAAATGAAACCGCTATGGCAAGATAAAAATACGGTTCAACAGTTTGAACAGCAATTATTTGAACTATCATTGGCCGGGGTTCAACCCCAATTTGGAAAGTGGCTGACTCAACTTCATTCTGCTGAATTAAGCGATATGGGACGTGATGTTATTTTATCAGATGCCATGTTGGGCTATCTGCATTTTGTCAATGATGTTAAGAAAAAAGGAGATTCGTGGTTATACAGTAAAAAATCTTATAAGATTAATTTACCGCCTCCTGATTTAATTGATAAATGGCAACAGCATATTACTGATAATAATGTATTTTCTTACATCACTGCATTGTCACCAAATAACCCTATGTATAAAAATATGCGTAAGGAGATGCTGAAACAATTGGCTGATAAACAGCAGTGGTCTGATTTTTCAATGAAAGGAACATTAAGACCGGGACAAAATAGTGAAAGTGTCGTGGCGTTAAGGGAAATATTAATTCGTTCCGATACTTTGGATTCGTTAACAGTCAAACCTGAAAACAAGGTCTACAATAAAGAATTAGTGGCTGCCGTAAAACGTTTTCAAGCTTTACATGGATTATCGGCTGATGGTGTTATTGGGCAGTCGACGAAAGTATGGCTGAATACTACGCCACAAACCCGCGCTCGAATTATGGCATTGAATATACAGAGGCTGCGTATTATTCCAGATAATATTCCTACGGGTATACTGGTCAATATTCCCAACTACTCATTATTTTATTATCTGGATGGTAAAGAAGTATTGAATTCTAAAGTCGTTGTCGGGCGACCGAGCAGAAAAACGCCTATCATGAGCAGTAATCTGAATAATGTGGTGATTAACCCACCGTGGACTGTTCCTACCAGTATGACACGGAAGGATATTGCACCTAGAGCAATGCGTGACCCTAGTTATTTTCGTAGTCGTGGTTATACCGTTTTTTCCAGTTGGAGCAATGATGCCAAGGTTATCGATCCTTCATCAATTAACTGGGACGTGACTACACCAAATAATTTTCCTTATCGTATACGGCAGGCGCCTGGTCCAACTAATTCACTAGGGCGTTTTAAGTTCAACATGCCAAACTCAGAAGCGATTTATTTGCATGATACGCCAAATCAGGCTTCATTTGGCCGGGAAATGAGAGCGGTCAGTTCAGGTTGTGTACGTGTTAATAAGGCTCCTGAATTGGCTAATATGTTGTTGGGGAATGCAGGTTGGAATAAGGATCGGGTAAGTAATTCCTTAAAAACATGGACAACAGCATATGTGAATATTCCGAAGAAAATTCCGGTATTTCTCTATTATCAAACGGCTTGGGTTGATGAAGGAGGAGTGCCTCAATACCGCGCAGATATTTATGATTATGATATGAGTGCCAGAGAGCAGTCTGAACTTTTATCCGAGATCCTAGCAACTCGAAATGATTCATAATTTTCTATAATTAATGAAAGAAGAAAGTTTAAAATTAATGTCTGTACAGTGAGGGAAATAGCGCTAATTTCCTCACTGTTATTTTCTCCTTATCCAGTCTTTTGACTCTATTTTTTCTCATAATTACCTTTTGTTAATGTGATTTTTTCTCTGCTATTGATAAATTTATCATGATTCAGATGGATAAAATTTTGTAATAACACGACATCATTAATATTTCATCTATATTTAATATTATTTGTATTATGTTAGATTGGTCACAATTATTGACTGGTAAATTTACAGTAATATACAAAAATTATTAAAACTACTTTTTGTTTGTTGCTGTCTTATTAGTCGGTTAAACTCAATGAGTCACCTAATTTAGAAATTATTGATACACCATAGAATAGCAGGGCATATTAATCCATGAATGATATTGACTATAGCCGCCGAAAGTGGCTTGGTATAGGTGCAGCTGCGTTGGGGTTAAGTTTATTACCTCAACACGCATTGGCCGCATTGACAACACCACGTCCTCGAATTTTACGTTTTGATAATTTGCACACGGGGGAAACACTCAAAGCAGAATTTTTTGATGGTCGTCGCTATAACAAGTCAGAATTGGCTCGTTTGAATTATTTATTCCGCGATTATCGCCAAAATAAAATCAAATCTATTGATCCGAAACTGTTTGATCAGATTTATTTATTGCAGATGATGATAGGAATAAATAAACCTGTTCAATTGGTGTCTGGTTATCGTTCATTGACGACAAATAATATGTTGCGTCAGGCTAGTGGTGGTGTCGCAAAACGTAGCTATCATACCCGTGGGCAAGCAATGGATTTTCATATCGATAGTGTTCAGCTCGCACATATTCGTAAAGCTGCACTGAAGATGAGAGCGGGGGGCGTTGGGTTTTACCCAAAGAGTAATTTTATTCATATAGATACAGGCCCAGTCAGGACGTGGTAATCTTATTATCAGGTATTTGTCTTGATCGTGGAGTTAAACAATATAATGAATTATCACATTATCCCTGTAACTACGGTGATGCAAAATTGTACGTTGATCTGGTGTGAAGAAACTCTGGAAGCGGCAATTGTTGATCCCGGTGGTGAGGCTGAAAAACTTATTTCTGAAATAGAGCAACGTGGACTGAAATTAACGCAAATTCTGTTAACTCATGGCCACTATGATCATGTTGGCGCTACTGTTGACGTTGCTACACACTTCAATGTTCCTGTTCATGGGCCTCATAAAGCAGATGCTTTTTGGATAGAAGCGCTGGAAGTTCAATGCCAGATGTTTGGTGTTGAGGCATGCCCATCTTTTACACCAGAACGCTGGTTGGATGAAGGGGATACATTGCAGATTGGTAATATCGAATTCTCTGTTTTGCATTGCCCAGGGCATACGCCAGGGCATATCATCTTTGTCAGTCATACCGATAAATTAATCTCAATGGGAGATGTGTTGTTTAAGGGTAGTATTGGCCGCACGGATTTTCCGGGTGGTAATTATGATGATTTGATTCAATCCATTAAAGAAAAAGTAATTCCAATAGGTGATGATTTCCACTTTATTCCCGGACATGGTTCGATGTCAACATTGGGTCATGAACGTAAAACTAACCCATTCCTGCAAGATTGATTAATGCGTTTTTAATTGTTCGGAAGATAAAAGCCGCTTTTTCAGCGGCTTTGTGATTGAGGGAGATCTTGCTACTCAGAAAAACTAGAGTACTGCAACAATCGCTTCACACAGAGGAACCATGTTCTCCAGTGTTAAGCCCGCTACGTTAATGCGCCCAGAGCTGACCGCATAAATACCGAATTCTTCACGCAGACGATCAACTTGTTCTTTAGTCAGACCACTGAATGAAAACATACCATTTTGGCTAATAATAAAGCTAAAGTCTTGTTTTGCACCTTTTTCTTGCAAGGTGTTCACAAACAGCTGACGCATACGACGAATGCGTTCACGCATAGTCGCCAGTTCTTGAATCCATTCTGCTTTAAATTCGTCATTGGACAGAATTGTAGTAACAACAGAAGCGCCGTGTGCCGGTGGGTTAGAGTAGTTAGTACGAACAATAGATTTCGCCTGACTGAATGCTTTTTCTGCGGTATCGCTGTCAGTTGCAACGATGGTGCAGGCACCTACACGCTCATTGTACAGGCCAAAATTTTTGGAGTAAGAGCTGGCAACGATCAGTTCATTATGGTTTTTAGTAAAAATACGCAGGCCTTCTGCATCTTCATCTAAACTTCTGGCAAAACCCTGATAAGCGAAATCAAACACAGGCAGCCAGCCATTTGCCGCAGATAAATCTGCCAGTTTCTGCCACTGTTCAGCCGTTGGATCGATACCGGTTGGGTTATGGCAGCAACCGTGAAGCAGAACAACATCACCTGCTTGAGCTTCAGACAGGCTAGCCAACATGCCATCAAAATCCAGAGCATGCTTTTCTGCATTGTAATATTGGTACTCGCGGATTTCTAACCCAGCGCTAGAGAAAACGCCTTTATGGTTTGGCCATGTTGGGTTACTGATCCAGACACGTTTTGCATTGGTCTGTTTAGCAATAAAATCTGCGGCAGTGCGCAGTGCACCGGTTCCGCCTGGGCTTTGTACAGTACGGGCGCGTTTGTCAGTAATGATAGTGCTGGTATTGCCGAAGAGTAGTTCCTGAGTGACGCGGCCAAATTCAGGTAACCCACTAATTGCCAGATAATTTTTGGTGGTTTCGTTTTCCAGCAGGAATTTTTCTGCTTTTTTAACGGTGGTCAGGACAGGGGTTTTACCAGTTTCGTCTTTGTAAACACCGATACCCAGATTGATTTTATTTTCACGAGGATCAGCTTTAAAGCTATCCGCTAAACCAAGAATAGGGTCGGCAGGTGCTGCTGTAATTTTTTCAAACATTTTTTTGATTCCAAGACTCGGAGAGTTAAGCCCAAAAAATAAGTTATACACCGCTCAGGGTAACCTCAAGGAACTCGTTTGCCAACAATTTGTAGCAAAAAGAAGACAATCTTGTGAAGTAGTTTACGGAGTGAAAAAAATGTCATAAAAAACAGTAAAGTAAAACGTAAAAAAGCAGCGCCTAAGCGCTGCTTTTCAGAGATGGTTTTGTTTAACCTTGAGCTAAACAATTCATCAACTGTAATTAGAACTGGTAAGTCAGACCTACGCCGAATACGTTGCGAGCGTTGATGCCCAGATCGTTGTCTTTCTTAAGCAGGTTGATTTTGTAATCAACATAAGTAGACAGGTTTTTGTTAAAGTAGTAGTAAGTACCTACAGAAACGTATTTAACCAGATCGTGGTTGATTCTGTCTTCACCTTCACCCAGATCTTTACCTTTAGACTGAACATAAGCCAGAGATGGTTTCAGGCCGAAGTCAGAGAAATAGTATTGGGCAACTAACTCAACATTTTGAGTTTTGTTAGCGATAAGATCACCTTTAACTAGTTTACCTTCGTCGTTAAAACCGCTTACTTTGGCGCTAGTCATGTTGCGAGTTTCGCCGTACATAGCTGCCAAATATACGTTGTTAGCATCGTATTTAGCACCGATGTTCCATGCTTCCGCACGTTTGCCGAAAGCATCGGCGTTATGCTGCTGACTGTTTAAGGTACGTGCAGAGTTAGCATAAGAACCACCAACAGAGATACCGTAGCCTACGTCATAAGTAGTAGATAAACCATAACCGTCGCCATTGGCTTTAGTTGGTTCAGTACGCTCGTTTTTGGTACGATCGCTGTTTTGTCCTTGGTATTGCAGAGCAAAGCCCAAGCCATCAACTAGGCCAAAGAAGTCAGTGTTGCGATAAGTCAGCAGACCAGTAGAACGGCCAGTCATAAAGTTATCAGTCTGAGACATGGAATCACCGCCGAAAATAGGCAGTACGTCAGTCCATACGTTAACATCATATACAACACCGTAGTTACGGCCGTAATCTAGTGAGCCGTAGTTAGCAAATTTCAGACCAGCGTAAGCCAGACGAGTAGCATAGTCTTGTTTACCCTCTTCTTTGTGAGCTTTCATGTTGTATTCCCAACGACCGTAGCCAGTCAGTTGGTCATTAACTTGAGTTTCACCTTTGATGCCCAGACGTGCGTAGGAATCATCACCATCTTCACCGCTTCTTTTGTCAGCGAACTGATGACGAACGTCTACTTTACCGTACAGATCCAGTTTGTTGCCGTCTTTATTATAAATTTCAGCTGCGTTAGCCGTACCAGCGACCAGCAGAGCTGGGATTACCACTGCAAGAAGATTGCGTTTCATTATTATTACCCTCATTGGTGTTATGTTGACACCGGCCACTGCCAGAAATAGAACACTAAAAATTTTTGGAACTATTTATGGACATTGAGTGTCTTATTAGTCGGCGACCAGTGTTCCATTGGTAATGAATTTTATCTACCCTCAAAATGCTACAAAATCGAATAATTGGTAACAATTTGTAAATAAATATTTCAAAATGTAAATTACAGGGAACTTTTTTCGTATGGTTTGAATCATAAAATGAAAAAAGCCAACTTTCGTTGACTTTTCAAAGAATTAATTTTTGCCCAATTATTGAGCTAATTCATTAGAAACTTGCGTTTCTTGGTGTCCGTGGGAATGGAATAACATCACGCACATTGGACACGCCAGTCACATAAGCAACCAGACGCTCGAAGCCTAAACCAAAACCTGCATGAGGAACGGTGCCGTAACGACGCAGATCACGATACCACCAGTAATCTTCTTTATTCAGATCCATTTCTTCCATGCGCTGATCCAGCATATCCAAACGCTCTTCACGCTGAGAGCCACCGATGATTTCACCGATGCCCGGAGCCAGAACGTCCATGGCTGCAACGGTTTTGCCATCTTCATTCATACGCATGTAGAAGGCTTTGATGTCTTTTGGATAGTTTTTCATGATCACTGGCGCTTCGAAATGTTTTTCCGCCAGATAACGTTCATGTTCTGATGACAGATCAACGCCCCAGAAAACAGGGTTCTCGAATTTCTGGCCACAATTCTCCAGAATTTCAATGGCATCGGTGTAATCCAATTGAATGAAATCGGAATCAACAAATTTCTCTAAACGGCTGACAACTTCATTGTCAACACGTTCTGCAAAGAATGCTAAATCGTCAGCACGCTCTTCCAATGCTGCCTTGAAGACATATTTCAGCATCTCTTCGGCAAGGCTGGCGATATCGTTCAGATCGGCAAAAGCCACTTCTGGCTCAAGCATCCAGAACTCTGCCAAGTGACGGCTGGTATTGGAGTTTTCAGCACGGAAAGTCGGGCCAAAAGTGTAGATTTTGCTCAATGCACAGGCGTAAGCTTCACCGTTCAACTGACCCGATACGGTCAGGAAGGCTTCACGTCCGAAGAAATCTTTGCTGAAATCCACGTCGCCTTTATCGGTACGTGGCAGGTTTTGTAGATCCAATGTAGAAACGCGGAACATCTCGCCAGCGCCTTCGGTATCTGATGCGGTAATCAGCGGGGAAGATACCCAGAAGAAGCCTTTCTCATGGAAAAAACGGTGCAGGGCTTGTGACAGTGTATGACGAACGCGAGCAACCGCACCAATCAGGTTCGTGCGTGGACGCAAGTGTGCGACTTCACGCAGATATTCGATACTGTGGCGTTTGGCTGCCATCGGGTAAGTATCAGGATCGTCTATCATGCCAACTACAACCACGTTGGTGGCTTGTAGTTCAAAGTTTTGGCCTTTGCCTTGTGATGCCACGACTGTACCGGTGATTTCCACAGAACAGCCAGTGGTTAAATACAGAACTTCATCCTGATAATTAGGTAAATTACTATTAACGACGGCCTGTACTGGATTAAAGCAGGAACCGTCATAGACGGCGAGGAACGAGATACCAGCTTTAGAATCTCTCCTTGTACGTACCCAACCGCGGACGGTGACTTCGCTGTCAACCGGGACGCGGCCTTGCAGTACATCGACTACAGGCGCAACGCTCATAAATTTCTCTCTTCTTTATATAGTGAATTAGATAGTTAGATAGATTTACTGTAAATGCCCCACATCAGGAGCAGATCTTCTATCTTACTTGCCATCTCTCAGGAAACAAGCAGAAATTGTGAGTTTGAATGGGGAAAAACAGGGAAAAGCGGCTTTTTACTTGCGTAACCAGCATGAAGTTGGTTACGCAAGGGACAATTAGCGAAGATTATACTGCTTTTTCTATGTAGGGAATGTCAAACGCTCGACGTAACCTATCGACAAATTCATCATCTTCACAGATGGTTTTTCCGGGGCTGTCCGAAAGTTTTGCCACTGGTTTGCCGTTGCATTCCACAAGTTTGATAACGATATTCAGTGGTTTTACCCCCGGAATATTGCAGGTCAGTCGAGTACCAATGCCAAACATGACGTTGATTCTCTTGTGGAAACGGCTATACAGGTTCAAAGATTTCTGCAAGTCCAGACTATCCGAAAATACCAGTGTTTTCGTCATTGGGTCGATATCCAGTGATTGGTAGTGAGCAATCGCTTTTTCACCCCATTCGATAGGATCACCGGAGTCATGGCGCAGGCCTTGGTAGGCGGTAGCAAAGGGTTTGTCAAAATCGCGCAGGAAGGCATCCATAGTAATGCAATCAGTCAGGGCAATGCCCAGCTGAGCTGGATACTCATTCAGCCAAGTTTGCAATGCTGCTCGCTGGCTGTTGGCAAGCTCTGGGCTAATCTGCTGATGAGCTTGAAACCATTCATGAGCCTGTGTACCAAGAGGAGCCAGACTAAGCTGTTCTGCCAGTTGGTAATTACTGGTTCCGATCAGATAAGGGAAATTGTTTTTCAGCTCATTGACGATGGCATACTGTACTTCGTGTGAAAAACGACGGCGGGTACCAAAGTCCATCAGTTTGAAACCAGACAAATCGATATTTTCTTTCGCCGCGTCTTGATGGAATAGCTCAATCAGTTTTCTGAGTTGGCTGACGGCCACTTCCGGTTTTATTTCCGGAGAACGGTGGCGATGAACCAGTTCGCTAATCAGTGCCAATAAAGGGACTTCCCACAGAATAACCTCATGCCATAAGCCTGAGATACGGATAGCCAGTTGACCTTCATTGGTAACCGATATTTTGACTTGTTCAGGATTAAAACGGAATGATTTGAACCAGTTCAGGTAATCCTCTTTAAAGAACGGAAGGCTGGCAAGATAATTGGCTTCACGTTCTGTCAGTGTTAGATCAGCCATCATGTCAATCTGATGGCGTAACGTCTCGGCATATTCGCCGAGCAGTTCATCACCACGGCAGCGAAATTCCGCAACGACAATAATATGCCTGTAATGGTGGTACACTGCTTGCTGCATATGAAATTTATAGGCATCAGTATCAAGCAGTGATTTGATGATTGGGGTAGCGTCTAAATTCATGGCGCGTTAGGCATCCTCGCGGAGCATATTCGTGTCTGCTAAATCGATAAAGTCGGAAGAGTATACCGCGATTATTCTGTTATTAAAGCCACATAACCGCATATATTTTTCCGGACAGTAACGATTAAGGTTAATCCATTTGCAGATAATATCATGTTACATGAGATATGAGATGACAATTCGCACGAAAGCATTAATATCCTGCTTACATCATTTTCACCTTTATTTACTAATTGATTAACATCCGAAAAAAGAGGTTTCATGATTGAAAGGATGGGATCTCTATGGCAGCGTTAGAGATTAGAAAGTTTCTATGGAAACGAAGTATGCTAGGCATCTTATAACTGAAGTTATACAGATGTTATCAAATATGTCGATTAAAAGTAATGAAAAAGGTTCCCTATGACACAACAGCGACTCGTTAAACATCGTCTGGATTATCAAGCACCAGATTACACGATTACGGACATTGAACTCGATTTTGATCTGCATGCCGATAAAACAACTGTGACGGCAATCAGTCAAGTAAAACGCCTGAATCATGATACCACTCCATTGATTTTGGATGGAGAAAATCTCACGCTGAAAAGCATTCATATTGACGGTAAAGCGTGGGAACATTATCACGAGCGGGATGGCAGATTATCCATTGAACAGTTGCCAGCCCAGTTCACCCTGACGATAGTGAATGAAATTCATCCATCGGCAAACACGGCGCTTGAAGGGCTGTATATATCTGGCGATGCTCTATGTACTCAGTGTGAGGCAGAAGGTTTCCGCAATATTACTTATTATCTGGATCGTCCGGATGTTCTGGCTCGTTTTACTACCCGCATTGCAGCAGATAGATCCAAATATCCATATCTGTTGTCTAATGGTAACCGGATTGAACAGGGAGAACTGAGTGATGGCCGCCACTGGGTGAAGTGGCAAGATCCATTCCCAAAACCAGCCTATCTGTTTGCCTTGGTTGCGGGAGATTTCGATGTTCTGCGTGATACTTTTGTTACCCGCAGTGGCCGCGAAGTCGCATTGGAGTTGTTTGTTGACCGTGGCAATTTAGATCGCGCCGATTGGGCCATGACATCGCTGAAAAATTCGATGAAGTGGGATGAAACTCGCTTTGGTTTAGAATATGACCTTGATATTTTCATGATCGTAGCCGTTGATTTCTTCAATATGGGCGCGATGGAAAACAAAGGACTGAACGTTTTTAACTCCAAGTATGTTCTGGCAAAAACCGAAACTGCGACAGACAAAGATTATCTTGGCATTGAAGCCGTGATTGGCCATGAATACTTCCATAACTGGACAGGAAATAGGATCACGTGTCGTGACTGGTTCCAGTTAAGCCTGAAAGAAGGGCTGACGGTATTCCGTGATCAAGAATTCAGTTCTGATCTGGGCTCACGGTCTTTCAACCGTATCAATAACGTGCGTGTCATGCGTGCTGCTCAATTTGCTGAAGATGCCAGCCCGATGGCTCACCCGATCCGTCCTGACCAAGTGATGGAAATGAATAATTTCTATACGCTGACCGTCTATGAAAAAGGCTCGGAAGTGATTCGGATGATTCATACGCTATTGGGAGAAGAACAATTTCAGGCGGGGATGCAGCTTTATGTACACCGCCATGATGGCAGTGCAGCAACTTGTGATGATTTTGTTCAGGCAATGGAAGATGCTTCAAACGTCGATTTGACGCTATTCCGCCGTTGGTACAGCCAGTCTGGGACACCGATACTGACCGTTCATGACGAGTATGATGCAGAAAAACAGCAGTATACCCTGCATGTCAGCCAGATGACACCGCCAACGCTCGACCAGAAAGAGAAACAGCCGCTGCATATCCCTCTTGACATTGAGCTTTATGATGAGCACGGCAGTGTGATCCCATTACGCCGTGATGGCCAGCCAATACATCATGTTTTGAATATCATCAATGCAGAACAGACGTTTGTGTTTGATGATGTGCCATCATTGCCTGTTCCTTCTTTATTACGTGAATTTTCTGCGCCAGTGAAATTGAATTACCCATACAGTGACACACAACTGGCATTTTTGATGAAACATGCGCGTAATGAATTCTCCCGCTGGGATGCGGCACAGTCACTGCTGGCTAATTATGTGAAACTGAATGTTGCCCGTTATCAACAATCCCAGCCATTGGAATTGCCAATACATGTGATTGATGCTTTCCGTGCGGTATTATTAAATCAAGATATTGATCCGGCATTGGCGGCACAAATCTTGACCCTGCCGTCTGAAAATGAAATGGCAGAATTGTTCACGGTGATTGATCCGAAAGCTATTCATGATGTACTTCATGCAATAACACGTGGATTAGCCAACGAAATGGCGGATGAATTCACTGCGGTTTACCACAGTACTCACACAGGTGCATACCGAGTTGATCATCAAGATATTGCGAAACGGGCGTTACGTAATACCTGTCTCTATTATCTGGCTTTCATTGATGACAAGGAACAGGTGGATGAATTAGTGGCGGCACAATATTATCAAGCTGATAATATGACCGACACTGTCGCAGCGCTGTCTGCCGCTATGTCTGCTGAGTTGCCTTGTAGTTACCAATTGATGGATGAGTTTGAGCAGCGCTGGCATCAGGATGGTCTGGTCATGGATAAATGGTTTGCCCTACAGGCAACTAATCCTGCTTTCGATGCACTTGATAAAGTACGTAGCTTGATGAACAACCGTTCTTTCAGTTTGAGTAATCCAAACCGGGTTTATTCGTTGCTGAGAACGTTTTTCGCTAATAACCTTGTGGCCTTTCATGCTGAAGATGGCCGCGGTTATCAATTCCTGCAAGAAATTCTGACTGAATTGAACAGCCGGAACCCGCAAGTTGCGTCACGTTTGATAGAACCGTTGATTCGTTGGAGACGTTACGATGAGGCTCGCCAGTCTTTGATGCGTGCTACTCTGGAGCAATTGAAAGTGTTAGAAAACTTATCTGGTGATTTGTTTGAAAAAATCACCAAGGCGCTTGAGAGCTGAGTTGTCGTTTTTCCTCCGGCGTTGGCCGGAGGATATTTACCAGCAACAAATTGAAAAATATCTTCCCGCACATTTACATTTTGACAGGATCTCTTTAAGATGCTCGGCGCTTATTTCACCGTCGCCCCGACCTGTCATTACGCCCGCAGGAGATTGCATGTATTATTCGCTACTACGGAAGGCATTGTTCCAGCTTGATCCCGAACAGGCACACGAGCTTACTTTTCGCCAGCTCAAACTTGTTACCGGTACTCCTTTCGAATTTCTTATCCGCCAGTCAGTTGCCACTAAACCCGTCACTTGTATGGGCTTATCTTTCAAAAATCCTCTTGGTTTGGCCGCAGGCCTTGATAAAAACGGTGATTGCATTGACGCATTTGGTGCAATGGGTTTTGGTTTTGTGGAAATCGGAACGGTAACACCGCGTCCACAGGTTGGAAATGACAAACCAAGATTGTTCCGCGTTATTGAAGCGGAAGGCATCATCAATCGAATGGGTTTTAATAACCTTGGTGTTGATAATTTAGTTGAGAATGTCAAACGGGCAAAATACGATGGGATTATTGGGATCAATATTGGCAAAAATAAAGATACCCCAGTAGAGAATGGCAAAGACGATTATTTAATTTGTATGGATAAAATTTATCCTCACGCAGGTTATATTACGATTAACATTTCGTCCCCCAATACTCCAGGTTTGCGAACGTTACAGTATGGTGAAGCGTTGGATGATCTTTTATCTGCGATTAAAAATAAGCAGAGTGAACTTCAACAGAAATTCCAAAAATATGTTCCGATTGCTGTGAAAATTGCACCAGATCTGACAGAAGAAGAATTAATACAAGTTGCAGACAGTTTAATGCGCCATCGCATTGATGGCGTTATTGCTACTAATACCACATTGGACAGAAAGCTCATTGAAGGGTTGAATCATTGCCAGCAGGCTGGTGGATTAAGTGGTCGTCCTGTGCAACTTCGCAGTACAGAAATAATTCGATGCCTTTCTCAAGAATTAAAAGGTAAAATACCTATTATTGGTGTTGGGGGAATTGATTCCCTGATTGCGGCCAGAGAAAAAATGGAAGCAGGGTCTTCTTTGGTTCAGATATTCTCTGGTTTTATCTATAAAGGGCCAAAATTAATCAAAGATATTGTTAATCATATCTGAATATTTGCCGCAATTCGGAGTTGGGGGTTTATTTCTACTCTCAACTCGTCTATATTTTGTCTGACAGATTAAAATTTTTATCATTTTTTCTGGTTTTCCACTATGGTAGTGTTATTTATTTTGAACCAAACAAGCTATTTTGAGCATAAAAGGGTAATCAATGAAAATTAGACCTGATGATCAGTGGCGCTGGTACTTTGATTCCGAGCACAGCCGTGTCATGCTCGATCTCGCTAATGGCATGGTTTTCCGTTCCCGTTTTCTTGCCAAAATGCTGACTGATTATGCCATCACGATGGAAGAAATGCCTTTTTCTGTCGATGATGCAGCACTTTATTATGCTTTCGAAGAACATTTCCGTTGTATTAATATTGCATCAGAACTCCGGGCTGAATTAGCTCTGAATGGCGTAGTTGCATTTCGTTTTATGAAACCACAAATGCCAAAAAGCTGGTATTTCTCCAGTTTCTCTGTAATGACAAAACCGGAACAGGGGGAAATTGTTCAAGTTCGTTTACAGGATTGTGGTACTGAAGTGCTATTCATGGTGGCAGAAGTCGGTGATAGCGCCAGTTTGTGTTTATTAGCACAACAAAAATTAGAACTCAGTGATCGAGTAATGAATTTTTGTGATCCCATTAAGATAATGAATGACCGTTTAATGCCTTATGTTGAACCGACTCGGGAAACGATATATGGCAGAGTGATTTAATATATTAAGCCATTTTGTTAATATCACTTGTCATTTATCACCACTCAACAGTAACATTCAGAACATTTTTTGTCTAAATTGAGTCTTTGATCTCAAAATATTTTTCCTGTCTTAAATTTTTCAATGATAGTCCACGTTGGAACGATCAGTATAGCTGAATGCCAGTACTACTGGATATAAAAAATCAGGCAGATGTTTTTATCCATACAACCTGATTATCTATGTAAATAATATATATTATTTGTATTTAGTTTAATTCAATAACCAAATCATTTTGGGGAATACAGCTACACGCCAGAATTTTCCCATTATCTCTAATAGCGGTCGATTTTAATGGTGACACATTACCTTCGATCAGCGATATTTTACAGGAACCACAAATTCCCGCGCGGCATGAATAGGGGATTTTAATACCTTGTTTTTCCAACTGCTCTAAAATAATTTGCTGATTATTTCCAGTAAAACGCTGACCGTTGAATTCAATTGAAATAGCTTGTTCAGCAGCTTTCTGTATATTCAAATCCTTTGCTTGCTCACCGTTGCCATATTCACGAGGTATTTTCTTTTCTAAAATAGTGACGTTATCACCTACGCGAATAATCCCACTATTGCGGGCAATGGCATTTTGCCCAAAATCAACTGCGCCATTCTCTTTAGCAGTTCTGAATGATTGTAATGTGGCCAGTGGTTCGCTTTTCGGATTCTTACGGCCTTTTTCAGTGCTTATTGTAGTTAAAATACAGCGGCTACATGGTTTTGGCAGGTCAAAGATAATATTACCGATCTGGATGGTTTGCCAGCTATCTTCTTCGAAAGGTGCTGCGCCTGTAACGACAATATTGGCACGGAATTGTTCTATTTTGATACTGGCGGGACAACGTTGCTGCAACGCATGAAAAGAAGCTTCATTTATAATTAAGTAGGGAAAACCATCAGCAAATGACAGTGAGATATCAGGGAATTGCTTCACTCGGCGGGTTAACTCTTCACTGAGCCAGCGGAGTTGCACAGGTGTATCAAAAAAGCTACTCAGCCAGATATTCACCTCGTCGGGAGCGACCAACGCAGTAAAATGGTTGTTCCAAACCTCAGTAGGATGGCGCTCTTCTTTAAAATCGCTGTAGAGTACTGTGGCACTTTCCCCATTAGGCGCTCGTAAGTAAATGCCGTTATTGAGCATGAAAGGGGTAAATAACACTAATTGGGGATACTGGCGAGCGGTCATGAAAATGCCGTCTGTTGTAGTAATCATAAAATTGCGATCAAACATCAAGCCACTTTCACCGGTAAGAGAGTGTGAGAGCTGCAACCCACGCATTGATTTCACTGGGTAAGTATAGAGACGTGACAGAGTTATCATCCAGTATCTCCAAAAATATTTTTTATTTTTTGATAAGGTGTGCAACTTTATGACATGTGGCTGGTATTAGCTATAATGTGCAGCAATTTTTTTGGTGGTGGACTTTCTGTGGTGAAAAATAACATGAACTCTCTCTTTGCCAGCACGGCACGTGGGCTGGAAGAATTATTAAAAAATGAATTGGAAATGCTGGGAGCACAATCCTGCAAGATTGCCCAAGGTGGAGTTCATTTTCAAGGTGATGATCGGGTGATGTATAAAAGCTTGCTCTGGAGCAGGCTGGCATCACGTATCCTGATGCCGCTTAACGAATTCAATGTTTATAGCGATTTGGATCTCTATCTTGGGGTTCAATCTGTTGACTGGAGCGAAATTTTTTCAGTCGATAGCACATTTTCCGTGCATTTCAGTGGCACGAATGAGGAAATCAGAAACACACAATATGGCGCCCTGAGAGTGAAAGACGCCATTGTTGATAGCTTTGTACGTAAAATAAAGCAACGTCCTGATGTTGCCAAACAACAGCCGGATATTCGCATTGATGTTTTTTTGAATAAGGAAAAAGCAACCCTGTCGCTTGATCTGAGTGGAGAAGGGTTGCATATCCGTGGCTACCGTGATTTGGCTGGCCAAGCTCCGCTGAAAGAAACACTTGCAGCGGCGGTTGTTTTGCGCTCTGGCTGGAAAGCGGAAACGCCGCTGATTGATCCGATGTGTGGTTCAGGAACATTGTTGATAGAAGCGGCAATGATGGCTGCCGATGGCGCTCCGGGTTTGCACCGTCAGCATTGGGGGTTTACATCATGGCTGAAATTTGACCAAGAAATCTGGCGTGAAATGATGGCTGAAGCGCAGGTACGTTTCCGTAAAGGGCTACAGGAAACGACTTCTCGCTTTTTTGGTTCGGATATTGATCGTCGGGTCATGGATATGGCTCGCTCAAATGCCCGCAGAGCAGGCGTTGCCCAATTAATCCAGTTTCAACAAGGGGATGCGAGTAAGCTGGAAAACCCATTGACGGAGGGCGTTGTGGGAACAATACTGAGCAACCCGCCTTATGGTGAACGTCTTGAAAGTGAGCCGGCACTGGTTGCCTTGTACAGCATATTTGGACGAATAATGAAAAGCCGCTTCCCAGGCTGGCGTCTCTCATTATTCAGTGCTTCGCCAGAGTTGTTGAGTTGCTTGCAATTACGCGCTGAACGAGAGTTTAAGGCTAAAAATGGCCCGCTGGATTGTGTCCAGAAGAATTATCAACTTTCGGACAAACCGCAATCACTGGATGCCGGTATTGCAGATGATTATGCTAACCGTTTGCGCAAAAATGAGAAGAAACTCAGTAAGTGGGCGAAGCAGCAGGGTATTGACTGTTATCGTTTATATGATGCGGATTTACCCGAATACAACGTTGCGGTTGATCGTTATGCGGACAAAGTCGTCGTTCAGGAATATTCGCCACCTAAAACCGTAGATGCCAACAAAGCCCGTCAACGCTTGTTCGATGTAATAAGTGCAACCATGAATGTGCTGGAATTGTCATCTAACCAACTGATCCTGAAAACGCGTCAGCGTCAGACAGGCAAAAATCAATATGAAAAAATGGCCGAAAAGAAAGAATTCTTTTTGGTGAACGAGTATGGCGCGAAATTCTGGGTCAACTTGACGGATTATCTGGATACCGGTCTGTTTCTTGATCATCGTATTGCCCGCAGAAAATTGGGTGAAATGAGCCAAGGGAAAGATTTCCTTAACCTGTTTGCCTATACCGGTTCAGCGACAGTGCATGCTGGATTAGGCGGTGCGAGGTCTACGACCACGGTGGATATGTCCCGCACTTATCTTGAATGGGCAGAGAAGAACCTACAGGCTAATGGCTTGTCCGGACGCCAGCATCGTTTGATTCAGGCTGATTGTTTGGGATGGCTGGCGCAAAGTCGCGAGCAATTCGATTTGATCTTTATCGATCCTCCGACATTTTCTAACTCTAAGCGAATGGAAGACTCATTCGATGTTCAGCGTGATCACATTACTCTGATGAAACAGCTTAAGTGTCTGCTTCGTCGTGGCGGAACCCTGATGTTCTCCAACAATAAGCGAGGTTTCAAAATGGATTTTGCTGAACTTGATAAATTAGGACTGGTTGCAGAAGAAATCACAGAGAAAACGGTATCTCAGGATTTTGCCCGTAACCGCCAGATTCATAACTGCTGGTTACTGCGTCACGCCGGCGAGGAAAAATAATATTATGTCATTGATTAATCTCTCCGGTGCCTGGTTATCATTCAGTGATGCGCCGCTGTTGGATGATACTGAACTGCATATAGAAGAAAACGAAAGAGTGTGTCTGGTTGGTCGCAATGGAGCAGGGAAATCAACCCTGCTGCGCGTACTGGCAAAAGAGCAGCCATTGGATGATGGTCAGGTTATTTATGAGCAGGATTTGATTGTTGCCCGTTTACAGCAGGACCCACCTCGTGATGTAGAAGGCACGGTATTTGATTTTGTGTCGGAAGGGGTAAAGGAACAGGCGGATTGCATCAAGGCATTTCACCATGCTTCCCGTCTGGTGGAAACTGATCCTAGCGACAAGAACCTCAATCGGCTAGCAGAATTGCAGGAAGTGCTGGATATTCAGGGACTTTGGTTACTGGATAGCCGGATCAGTGATGTCTTGAAACAACTTTCTCTGCCAGCAGAAGCAAAATTGTCCTCACTTTCCGGTGGCTGGCTGCGTAAGGCCGCATTGGGAAGGGCGCTAGTCAGCTCGCCTAAAGTTCTGTTCCTTGATGAACCAACAAACCACCTTGATATTGATACGATTGAGTGGTTGGAAAATTTTTTGAAAGACTTCAACGGAAGCCTTGTTTTTATTTCTCATGACCGCTCATTCATTCGCAGTATGGCAACGCGCATCATTGATTTAGATCGCGGAAAACTGACTTCGTGGCCAGGAAATTACGATAAATACCTTGAAAGCAAGGAAGAGGCATTGCGGGTTGAAGAATTACAAAATGCCGAATTTGATAAAAAGCTGGCTCAGGAAGAAGTTTGGATCCGTCAGGGCATTAAAGCACGACGTACCCGTAACGAAGGGCGGGTCAGGGCGTTGAAAGCGTTGCGCGTGGAGCGTTCCGATCGCCGTAATGTTATGGGTACGGCGAAAATGCAGGTCGAAGAAGCGACACGTTCCGGTAAAATCGTGTTTGAGCTGGAAAATGTGAATTACCAGATTGGTGATAAATCATTGGTCAAGAATTTCTCAGCGCAAGTTCAGCGTGGCGATAAAATTGCTTTGGTTGGGCCAAATGGTTGTGGAAAAACGACATTATTGAAACTGATGCTGGGAGATTTGCTGTCAGATAGTGGGCGCATTCATTGTGGGACAAAACTTGAAGTGGCCTACTTTGATCAGCATCGTGCCGCATTAGATCCGGACAGAACTGTCATGGATAACCTTGCAGAAGGCAAGCAGGAAGTGATGGTGAATGGACGCTCCCGTCACGTACTGGGTTATTTGCAGGACTTCCTTTTCCATCCTAAGCGAGCGATGACGCCTGTGCGGGCTCTCTCTGGCGGTGAACGTAACCGACTGTTGCTGGCGCGCCTGTTCCTGAAACCGAGCAACTTACTCATTCTTGATGAACCGACCAACGACCTTGACGTTGAAACGCTGGAATTACTCGAAGAATTGGTTGATGGCTATACAGGTACGGTAATTTTGGTTAGCCATGATCGTCAATTTGTTGACAATTCCGTGACTGAATGCTGGATTTTTGAAGGCAATGGCGAAATCAATAACTATGTAGGAGGTTATTACGATGCCCAACAACAACGGACGCAGACTATCTCTTTACACCAGTCTTCAGAGAAAAAAAATAGTATCGAGACGAAAGCAGTAAAGTCTAAAGAAACATCTAAACGAACAAGCAATAAGATAAGTTACCATTTACTGCGAGAGTTAGAACAACTACCATCATTATTAGAAACGTTAGAGGAAGAAATAGAACAATTGCAATCCCAGGTCGGTGATTCTGAATTCTTCAATCAACCACACGCAATCACACAAAATGTTCTGAATGAATTGGCAAATAAAGAGCAGAAGCTGGAAAAAGCTTTTGATCGCTGGCAGGAACTGGAAATGATAAAAAATGGATGATGACTGCTGCCTATTTCCAATAAATTTCAATTTGTAGTGTGGCGGTAAGTGAATAAATCCCCCAGACGCATAGATTACTATGTGGCTGGGGTGAGTGAACGCAGCAGCAATCTGAAAGATCAAGAAAATGGCCTTGTTGATTTTGCTACAGGAGAAACACTTTGTGTTCCAATAATCATCAGCATGACAAGCTGGTTTTGTGTCCTCAGTGTGACATGCTGGTGGCCGTGCCTAACTTGGAACAAGGGAACAAAGCGGCTTGCCCACGATGTGAAACTTTGCTGACAGCAAAGTGGAAAGAGCCACGTAATCAGCCAACAGGCTATGCAGCGAGTGCATTATTGATGCTGTTCCTCGCCAACCTCTTTCCGTTTGTCAGCATGAATATCGCGGGTATTGTTAGTGAAATATCGCTGCCTCAGATCCCGAAAGTGATGTTTAGCGAAGACTATTCAAGCATCGCGGTGTTTTTCCTGATTTTTGTTCAGCTCGTACCGGCATGTTGCATGGTCGCCATTATTCTCTTGTGTCAGAACATTAAAATGGCGCGTCGCTTGAAAATTGAGCTGGCGCGTATTCTGTTTCAGATGAAAACCTGGTGCATGGCAGAGATCTTCCTTGCAGGAGTGTTAGTTAGCTTTGTCAAGTTAATGGCTTATGGCGACATTGGTATTGGGTTGAGTTTCTTGCCTTATTGTCTGTTCTGCCTGTTTCAGGTCAGAGCATTTCAATGTCTTGACAGACACTGGTTTTGGAATGAAATAGAGCCAGCGCCTGAAGTGTGTATACCTTTACAGGCAGGTAAACCGGGTTTGGTGCAAGGTGTCAGGCTGTGTCTGTGTTGTACCGCCATCTTGCCAGCCCAGCAGCCGCAGTGTTCCCGCTGTCTTACTACGGGGCATGCCCGTCGTCGCTATAGCCTCCAATACACTATGGCACTATTGATAACATCCGCCATACTTTATATTCCAGCAAACCTGCTGCCGATTATGGTGACTCAGGCATTGAGTAGCCATATTAACTCCACCATTCTGGAAGGCATTATTCTACTTTGGAGCACAGGTTCTTATCCGGTTGCAATGGTTATTTTCATCGCCAGTATTATGGTGCCTATACTGAAAATGCTGGCTATCAGTTGGCTGTGCTGGGATGCGAAGAGTCAGAGCAGTCATGATTCTGAAACGATGCATTTTATCTATGAAATGGTCGAATTTGTCGGGCGCTGGTCCATGATTGATGTTTTCGTTATTGCGGTGCTATCAGCGCTGGTTCGCATGGGGCAGTTCATGAGCGTCTATCCTGCCACCGGAGCAGTCCTGTTTGCTCTGGTTGTTATTTTGACGATGTTTGCGTCAATAACATTTGATCCGCGCTTAACTTGGGACAAAGCCAATCATAAATTTGAGTTACAGAAAAATGAGGAGTCGTAAGGTGACGGATAAAGAAGAAGATCTGACTCAGGCCAGAATCAGTAAACTCAAGAGTTGGTCACCTGTATGGATTGTGCCAATTATCACTGTGCTTATTGGCGCCTGGATATTGTTTTATCATTTCAGTCATCAAGGGCCTGAAGTGACATTGATGACATCCAATGCGGAGGGCATTGAAGCAGGCAAAACCAAAATAAAAAGCCGTAGTGTTGATGTCGGTGTAGTTGAACGTGTGTCACTGAGTGATAACTTAGGCCAAGTTATCATCAAGGCTCGTCTGAATGATGGCATGGAACGGCTATTATACCAAGATACTGCATTTTGGGTCGTTAAACCTCAAATTGGCCGTGAAGGGATTTCTGGCTTGAGTACATTACTGTCCGGGGTATTTATTGAATTACAGCCAGGCAATCAAGGCGGTGAAGAGAATAAATTTTCATTACTGGACTCACCTCCGCTGGCGTCTCCTGATGCAAAAGGAATGCGTCTGGTTTTAATCAGTGAAAAAGCAGGGCAGCTAACTCCCGGTGATCCGGTGCTATTTCGGGGGTATCGGGTAGGTTCGGTTGAAACCAGTACCTTTGATCCCAAATCGCGGTTGATTCGCTACCAGATTTTCGTCAATGCACCCTATGATGGATTGTTGACCACGGGTGTCAGATTCTGGAAAGACAGCGGTGTTGCTTTCGACATGTCCTCACAGGGGTTACGGGTCGAGGTTGCATCATTATCCACTCTGTTTGGCGGCGGTGTCAGTTTTGATGTACCGAAAGGTTGGGATTTAGGCAACCCGGTTAAAGAAAAAGAAACTTTCAAACTTTATGACAGTGAGAAAAATATCCAAAATTCACTCTATACAAAGCATAAAGACTTGTTGTTGTTTTTCGCTGATTCAGTTCGTGGCTTGCAGCTGGGAGCGCCAGTCGAATTTCGTGGTATACGGGTGGGAACTGTGGCAAAAGTGTCTTTTTACACTGAAGGCGTTAGACAGCGACTTGATAATGACTTTCGTATTCCCGTATTGATTCATATTGAACCTGAGCGTTTTGAGAAAGAGATTGGTAGTGGTTTTTATACTGATAAGGAACTTGAGGAAATTATTGCGCGCGGCCTGAGAGCCTCTTTGAAGCCAGGAAACTTACTGACAGGGGCATTATTCATTGATTTGGACTTTTACCCCAATGAGGAAAAATGGATAGGTCCATATGAAATCGCAGGTTATGAAATTTTGCCAACAGTAAGTGGTGGGTTGGCTCAAATCCAGCAAAAAGTCATTATGGCACTGGATAAAATTAATAATATTCCGATTGAGCCCGTATTTGTTCAAGCTACCCGGACATTAGAAGAAAGCCAGAAAACCATCAAGGCAGCTCAAAAAACAATGGATGAATTAAATCGCATCCTTGCGAGTAAAGAAACTCAGGGGCTTCCCAAAGATATACAAAATACACTGCAAGAATTAAACCGCAGTATGCAGGGCATTCAACCCGGATCTCCGGCTTACAATAAGCTGATTGATAATATGCAACGGTTGGATCAAGTCTTGCGTGAATTACAACCTGTTTTGAAGACACTTAACAATAAAAGCAACGCATTGGTATTTGAAGCTGAAGAGATGAAAGATCCTGAACCCAAAAAGGCGCGTAACTAATGAAAAAGTTGATGTCAAGATTGGCGTTTTTTATTTCTGTCTGTGTTTTTGCTGTTAGTAGCGTATTTATTTCAGGGTGCAGCAGTAGTCAGCCACAAAAAACTTACTATCAGCTACCGGCTTTAACGAGTACATCACAGGAAAGTAGATCAGGTGTCAAAGATGAACGACAGTTATGGGTAAAAGGCGTAACTCTTGCTGATTACCTTGCATCACCGGGTATCGTTTATCAAACAGGGGACGTGATCTATGTCAATGCTTCGAATCACTTGTGGGCTAGCCCATTAGAACAGCAATTAAAGCAGGTTTTGATCACCGAACTAAGCGCGGCATTTCCTCAAAGACTGATTGCCGGACAACCGCTGGAGAAAAATGCGGATACTCTGGATATCACAATAACCGCTTTTCACGGACGGTATGACGGAAAGGTGATGATTCAAGGATATTGGATGTTATTTAATCAGGGAGGCGTGATTAAGCAGCCATTCAAGCTTGAGTTGGAACAGAAAATAGATGGTTATGCTGAATTAGTACGCACTTTGGCAACAGGTTATAGTCAGTTGGCTCAATCCATCGCTAGTCAGATAGCTACTTCCGTATAATTGGTACGGTGTATTTGACATTTCTATGAACATCTTTGCTTGATCTTCGCTGCATATAAGGGTATCACTTAGAACCATGTGGATGAAAAACGATCATTGTTTTATTTACATGGTAATAAGATGAGGAAGTAAGGCATGAAAAGACAGAAAAGAGACCGTTTGGCAAGAGCACTTTCCAGAGGTTATCAAGCTGGAATTCACGGACGGCCGCGGGAGAATTGCCCTTATCATTCATTGGATGCGCGTTCACATTGGTTGGGTGGCTGGCGTCAAGCGATGGAAGACCGTGCTTGACGATAAGTAAGTTTGGTTAATACTCGATTCATTAGGATAATCACCTCCGCCGCAGTAGCGGAGGTGATTAGCACTGGAAATAAGCGTTTGCAGCCAATACGAAATAGTCAAAAGGCACTGGTGTCCTTAAATAATCCTACCTTCAAATCTTTTGCGGTATAAATCAGTTTACCGTCTACCAAAACTTCACCATCAGCTAGCCCCATAATGAGCTTACGGTTAACAATTCGCTTAAAATTAATGCGATAGGTGACTTTTTTTGCCGTTGGTAACACTTGGCCTGTGAATTTAACTTCACCCACCCCAAGCGCACGGCCTTTACCTTCACCCCCGATCCAGCCAAGGAAGAAGCCAACGAGCTGCCACATAGCATCAAGGCCGAGGCAACCTGGCATAACGGGATCATTGACAAAATGGCAACGGAAGAACCACAGCTCAGGATTAATATCTAACTCAGCTTCGACATAGCCTTTATCGTAGGCACCTCCGGTTTCTGTCATTTTGATGATGCGATCCATCATCAGCATATTGTCAGCAGGTAGTGGCGGGCCATTTTCACCGAATAACTCTCCTTGTCCAGAGGTTTGAAGTTCTTCTTTTGTATAGGACTCTTGTTTGTTAAACATATTTTTGGATAGCCTTTTAATTATGTAAGGTCAGAGGATAGCGTACACTTGTACGCTGAACAACTCCGATCAGATAAAACTGAATTAACCTAACCAGCGAAGAAACCAAGGAAGTTTAGGCCGCTCTTGACTATTAGCCTGTGTAATGCGTTCGTATATAATGGCTAACAAGTGTTCTTTTTGTGGATCGTAATAGGGAATACCTGTCAGGAGTGATGCTGCTTCAGAGACATGCTCAACTGTCCAGATATGGAATTGCCCATTTTTTACCGCGTCGATAATGTCTTGATTCAGACACAGGTGTTGCACATTGGACGTAGGGATAATCACGCCTTGCTTACCTGTCAGCTCCCGGTAGTTACACAAACGGAAGAAACCTTCAATCTTTTCATTGACGCCACCAATGGATTGAACATAGCCAAATTGGTCTACAGCCCCTGTTACGGCAATTTGCTGATCAATAGGTTGTTGTGACAGAGCGCTGATTAATGCACACAATTCAGCCAGTGAGGCGCTGTCGCCATCAACTTCGCCATAAGATTGTTCAAACACAATAGAAGCAGAAAACGGTTGTGGCTGATCCAGTTTTAATTCAGAAATCAAGTACGCCTGCATGATCATCATGCCTTTTGCATGAATATTGCCGCCTAGCTCCACTTTACGTTCCACATCAATAAATTCACCGTCTCCTAAATGAGCAACGCAACTGATGCGGGAAGGTTCGCCCATCGGATCTGGATGCCCTGGATATTCGAGCACGGATAACCCATTGATTTGACCAATTACTGAGCCTTGTGTACGGATCAGTATCTGACCTTTCAGAATTTCGTCTATGCTACGTTCAGCCAAATAGCCATGACGCCAGAGACGATTATCTTCCGCTTGTTGCATCGAATGCGATGTGATTTGATTTTCCTGTTGGTAAGCGGCGGCTGTTTCCAGTTTTTGTTGTAACCACTGAATATCCAAAGGTAAGCTGAGTTGGTCTTCGGTATAACGAATGGCTTGTTTGAGCAGTACAGGCCATGCATCAGCGCTTAATGGAGGCAATGTTTGCTGCTGAATTATTCTGTTAACATAGCGGCACCATAGCGCTAGATCATCTTCTTCATGAAATGGCATATCCAACTCAAATTCGCCATACAGAGCATTGTTGGCCAATTCTGGCTCAAGAGCGTGTAGTTCCTCAATACTCAGGCGATCTCCCACCAGAACGAGCTGCAAATTCAACGGCATTGAAGGTACAGGCAGGGGCAGTGAGTGATTCTCATTGTGTGATAGCCAATCAAAACGGCGCTGGATAATCATCTGCTTAAGACGAACCCACATTAATGGCTGAGAAAGTAGGGTACGTAAAGGCAAAATCAGGACACCGCCATTGACCTGATGGATAAGGCCAGGTTGTAGCTGAAGTGCACCTTGATGGGTGTAGATGTTGCCGAATAATTGCTCCGGTTCAATCCATTCGCGATAAGCAACCCGTTCAGTTGGTGCAAAGGAGCCTTCACCAGAAGAACGCCAAGTAATGGTTTGGTGTTCTATCTGATAGTAACCACCGATTTTTGGACGACTTTCCGGCAGTAAAGCTGAGATAGTATCAGATAAATGAGACAGATAAATATCACTCTCATCCGCCTTTACTAACATAAAAGGCTGACGCAGATCGGCCTGACAAAAGAGGGTTAACCCATTGTGTAACCTGGATTGAATTGCATCCATAGTGACGGGTGCTAATTCAGCGACAGAATTGAAGAGTGCTTGATAAGGCGTACTGTTTAGCTGTAATGCCTGCCAGTCTAATTTTATATTCGTCAAAGTGATAGCTACATATAGTGAAAAGGGAAACGTTTATTATACAAGATTAGGCAATGAACCGACATGTCATAATCTTTGAAAGGTATGACATTTGAGTTAACTCATTAATTATCTATAAAATATTCTAATATACTGTGTTGCTGTGAGCAATTAAGGGAAATAATTGCTATGCTTAATTTAAGTTACGCTGTCACTGAGAGATAAAATGAAATATCAGCAATTGGAAAATCTGGAATGTGGCTGGAAATGGGCTTATTTAGCGAAAAAATATCGTGAAGGTGAGCTAATTACTAAATACATTGAAAAGAGCGCAGCGCAGGATGCGATCATTGAGTTGATGCAGTTAGAGCGTGAGCCAATTAAGGTACTGAAATGGATTTCGCGGCATATGAACCCAGATTTATCCAACCGGATGAAACAGACGATTCGGGCGCGGCGTAAACGTCATTTTAATGCGGAACATCAACATTCGCGAAAAAAATCCATCGATTTGGATTTCCGGGTTTGGCAGCGGCTTTCTGCTCTTTCCCGACGTCGTGGCAATACCTTATCAGAAACGATAGTGCAATTGCTGGAAGATGCAGAATATAGAGAAAAATATACCCATCAAATGTCGAGTCTAAAGCAGGATTTGGAAGCTATTTTGGGGAAATAAGAGCTATAGACAGAAACAATAAAACCCCATGTTAACATGGGGTTTTTAATTAAATATGGAGGGCAGTGTGACTATTACTGTGCCGCTTTTGGCTGAGTAACGATCTCTTTAGTACCCTGAATATTGATAACTACACGGCGGTCTGGAGCCAGACAGTCAATGAGTTTAGCGCGACCTTTGATGTTATCGCATGTAGAGCCAGTGACAGAACCTTCTTTACCACGGCCTTCTGCTTGGATGCTGGCTGCCGGGATGCCTTTAGCTACCAGATAATCAACAACGGATTCAGCACGTTTCTGGGACAATGGCAAGTTGTACTGCTGGCTACCGATACGATCAGTGTGGCCGATTACCAGAACTCTGCCTTGATTTGGGTCAATTTTGGCCAGTTGGGTGTAAAGGTTGTCCAGCTCTTGTTTACCTTCTGTTTTCAACGTTGATTTGTTGAAATTGAACAGAACGTCAGAGCGCAGAGTAAAGCTCTTGTTTTCAACAGTAGGCGCAGGCGTTGGAATAACCGGAGCAACAGGTACAACGACAGGAGCCACGTCATCTTGACCAAAACGATAAGAAACGCCAACGCTCAGCATACCGTTATCTGGACGGGCACCGACACTGCCTGCATCGCCGATGTTGTTGACCCACTGGTAATCCAGACGGGTTGCCAGATCTTTCGTCAGAGCGTATTCAACACCAATGGCAGCCAGTGGAGAAACACCTGTGTCGTTGTTTTTCAGTCTGCGCTGATCTTTATCACCTGCACCACCTAATGCGTTAGCATTATAAGTAGCGGAAGAGTCTGCGCGCCATACCATACCACCCAGGCGAGTATAGACATCCAGATTATCCATAACTGGGTAGCTCAGTTTGGCCGCCAGTTGAACGCCTTGAGCACGGAAAGCACCGTTGTTGACGCTGCCTTTATATGCCATGCGACCCAGCCAGTCATAACCCAATTCAAATCCTAGATATGGGTTTGCCTGATAACCAACATAGGCACCTGCACCCAGCTGGTTTTTGCGAGTAGGGCCGTTACCGATTTGGTTATCATATCCATTGCCGTAAAAATTCACGTCATGGTACTGAGACCAACCCAGCTTAGCACCGGTATACCAGGTGTTATCCTTTGGAGCTGCTTGAGCAACAGTTGCGAAAGCTGCCACTGCCACTGCTACTGCGATAGCTGTCTTTTTCATTTTACGCCTCGTTATCATCCAAATAGGCAATTGGCCTTAAAAGCCTTATTATTAGCCATTGGTTAAAATGTCTAGTTAAGTATTTGTACTTCTATCACTAGATGCGTCCTGAAAAATATAAGGGCGGCTAGTACAAATCTAAACTGAGTAAAGTCTACAACGAACTTAAAAACTTACAAGTACACTGTGACTCGTGGCACAAAATTTTTAGTTTCATCCATACAAATTATGAATGTTTTTGACGAACATTTACAATATTGACAGCATTAATATATTGATTTCCATTGAAAACAAGGATAGGTAGCAGTAGTAGCTTATTTTTTATAAAAGAAATTGGGATAAATCTCAATTCCAGTCAATGATAGTAAACAGAATAGATTTGTAACCTGTTTACTGGTGGTTTGAAATGATGAGCCGAGTTTTGTGGGCGCATAATAAATCCCAACGCCGTACCTTTCTGGGCGGCCAGTTGTAGCTTTTGCACGTCATACTCAGATAGCTCTGGTAGCCAGCCCAGAACTACACTGTAGTTGCCACTCGCCAGAGCCTTTTCCATGGCATCAATTGATGCAACAGGACGGATTTGATTTAATTGAACGACTTTATCTAAAGGTAAACCAGAACTCATCAGCCACTGACGACTCAATCTTTTATTGGGTGTAACCCAGAGTAACCAGCGATTTTCATGCCCGGATTGACGGAGTAAAGGAAGCAGAAGGTGATTGATAGCTGGCTGGTGCTCACAGTAGATCAGTTCACTGACCATTCCTTTTACTACTTGTGAATCAGATTGGGATGATTCGACAAAAGATAGCCGACTGGCAGTTTTGAGACTTGTCATTTTGTCTATTTTGAAAACCGGATAATTGTCTGTTTTTTGTTCTTTCTCCGTTCCGTTCACTGCCGTTTTCTTCTCAATCAGATATCCCCAAGATGATCGAATGCCCATAATGTTTCTCGTCACAATGAACTGTATATTTATACAGTATATCGCTATTTACTTAAAAGCAAGCCTATTTTTTTTCAAAGCGCTTCGCAAAAATTTACATAAAACCGTTTTTTTCTGACTTAACGATTGGCAGTTGGAAACAGATTGCGTATGGTTTTAATTACTTGTTCTTGTTATCTATTTTGTTAATAGCAACAGGGAAAGATATTAATTGAGATATAATTCATGGAGTGATAAAAATGTTTTTATCTGGGGCGCGTTTTGCTCAATTGAAACACGGCGTATCTTCATTGGGAAAACTTAAGAAAAAATCTCAATTTGGTGGGTTTGGGTTGTTACTTGATGGGGTTTTATTTGCCATTAGTTCAGATGGTGAACTTTATTTACGAGGAAATAGTCATGCTGAGGTATTATTTAAAGCCAGAGGCATGGAGAAATTTATTTTTTCAAAAAGGGGCATTCCTGTGACTTTACGATACTACCGGGTTAATGAGTCACTTTGGCAGGATCAAAAGCAGTTGTTTGAATATGTCAACTTAGCTTATCAATATACAATGGCAGAAATTATCGATAAGCAAAAAATGCCCCTTAGGTTAAAAGATCTCCCTAACTTGGGAATGACTTTAGAACGCCAACTATGGAAAGTCGGCATATCTAAAGTAGAAGAGTTGCATATGCTGGGAGCAAAAGCGGCTTACCTTAAATTACAGCAACACAGAAAACAGACGAATGTCAGCATATTGCTTGCGTTGGCTGGTGCGATAGAAGGTTGCCATGTTGCCGTATTACCAGAGAAAGTCCGTGATGATTTGCTGCTCTGGCATAAGGAATTAGACCCGCGTAATTCGGGTTATCATTCTTAACGAATTATAAAAAATAGGGGCATAGCCCCTATTCAGATATACCTTTTCGAGTTTGATGGCACGTTACAGCCGCAGAGCCAGATTTATTCTGGATTCAATTCCGTACAAAATAGTTTTATTTATTACCACTCCATTTTTATGTAAACATCTATTTCAGGGTTCATTTCCTTATAATTTATTTTCTGTCAAAGAGATAAAATTACTCGGATAAATTAATCAAGTTATCAATTATCTGTAACGAAAATAATTCAAACCAGTAAGGAAGTTAATAATAGAAATATATCATTTATTATACCAGTAAAATACTATAATAATGAGTTAAGTTATAATGTGTTATTTTTAAATAATAGTTATTGTTTCGTTTTGTTATTTTAAAATAATTAAAAAACGCACCTATATTAAATAAAAAATAATATAGACTTCAATCAAAATAACAATCAATATTACAGTTAAAAGAAATTGTAGTTATCGTGAGCTATATTAATAAATAAAGAGTAATAAATAATAATTGGGATTAAAAGGATGAATAAATTGAACGTAATAACTTAGGTAGAAAGAGTATTAGACTAAATATATGAAGGAAGTCACATCAGTAATGGGTGCTTTTAACCACTAAGGCTGATAGATATTAACTATTTTTGTATAAAGGAGAATGCTGAAAGATTGCGAGAATCGCTATAGTGATACAACGATAAATAATGCCGAAACCCATTAAATTCACATCATGGTATGGGATAAAAACAGGTAAAAGAGTTAGGTGTGGGACAGTGGATTACATTAATACCCAAAAATTAATTGCTGAAGGTGAAGTGTAGAGCTGAAATCTACTCGTTTGTGTCACAGAGTAAAAGTAACTTGCGAACGGAATGCATTCGTATAATTTATTATGAGAACATCTGAAAGCTCGTTGAACTCGAACTTATATAACCTTCATCCCGCTCAAGAGGATGTGTTTTACGAGCAGGCACTCTATGAAAATAACCCATTACACAACCTAGGTTGGTATACATTGATAGAGGAAAATGTTGATATAGTAACTTTTCAGCAAGTGTGGAATTTACTACATCAACATATTGATATGTTACGATTACGCATATCGGTTAATTCGGACAATGAAGCTATACAATATATCCAAGATCAAGGTGTACCTGAAGAAATTATATTTTATGATGCTGCAATGCAGCCTGATCCTGAAAAAAAAGCACAACTTTGGATGCAGCAGCAAATAGATAATCCTATAAATTTTTTACAGGAAACTCCATATCAGATTTCATTGATTCGTATGACAGAGGAAAAATATTATTTTTTCACTATATTTCATCATATTATGATTGATGGTGTAGGGTTATTTCGACTCCATGAGTATGTTAATAAATTGTACGGATGTATTAAAAATGGAACATCAACAGCTTGGTTGTTAGAAATTCCGCAATATTTAGATACAATAACTAAAGCAAGGAAATATCTGAATTCTTCTCATTACGAAACGGATAAACACTACTGGTGTGATTTTTTAAAAGAACATGAAATATACCCTTTAACGCCTTGCTATCAAAATACGGGTAGTGGTGTTGGTTCGCTAACATTACCTTCTGAGATGACATCAGATTTACGTATTTTTTGTAGAGAAAATAATACTAATGTTTTTGCTGTCTTTTCGAGTCTAGTCATCATCATGATGGCAGAACTTACGGGGCAACAAGAATTGACATTTAGTACTATCACACACGGAAGAAAAAGAAGATTAGATAAGCATGTCATTGGAATGCATGCAAATATTTACCCAGTGCATTGCCAGGTTTCGCACTCTCTAAGTGTGATTGAACAGATTAAATTAATAGACTTATCGTACAAAAATAGTTATCGCCACTGTAAATTTCCCCATTCTCACCTTATTCGAATCGCCAATAACTTTGGGATTCCTTTACCTAATTTATTTATTTTCTACGATCGATTTTCAGAGTCAGCATCTGAAATAACTCAAAATAAATATAATCATATAGAAGGAACCGCTAATATTTATCCTATTGTTTTTCGATTCAAGGATTATGGCGGCACTGATCAGGAACTAAAAATAAATATAAATTATTTGCAGGCGTATTTTAGTGATCAGGATGTAGGGAAAATATTTGAACGTTTGAAAAATTTATTTGCTGCGTTGATTAAAAAACCTTCTTTATTAGTTAATGAATTGCCTATTTTATTAGAACAGGAACGTCACACTTTACTGCACACTTGGCACCAGACCGATGCGCTGTATCCGCAAAATCAAACCCTGCAACAACAATTCGAAGCCCGTGCGGCTGCCATGCCAGATAATGTAGCACTGGTGTTTGAAGGAGAAACGCTGACTTACCGCCAGCTGAATGAGCGGGCGAACCAACTGGCCTTTATGATCCGCGAGCACTATCAGCAACGACACAATCAAGCGATGCCGGCAGATACGCTGGTGGCACTGTACTTGGATCGCAGTCTGGAGATGGTCATCAGTATTCTGGCAGTACTGAAAGCCGGGGGCGCTTATGTGCCGATGCCCCCTGAACATCCGCCGGAACGGATTCAGTTTATTTTGGAAGATACCCAATCTCCGTGTGTGGTGACTCAGCAGAGACACCTGACGACACTGAGTGAATGCACAAAAGTTCTGATTGACCAGCCGGCACTGATAGCGGCAGATGACAAGGCGGTGACGGACGGCCGGTCAGTGGATAATCCGGTGCCGGTGAACGGAGCCGCTGATCTGGCATATGTCATTTACACATCAGGAACGACTGGGCAGCCAAAAGGGGTATTACAGACTCATCATAATGCTGTGCGTTTATTTGCTATCACCCAAGGGGATTATCAATTTGATCAAAATGATACTTGGGTTCTTTTTCATGCCTATACCTTTGATTTCAGTGTCTGGGAATTATGGGGAGCATTAATATATGGTGGGCGTTTAATTATTCCAACCGTCGATTGCACGAAAGATTTTGTCAGCTTTAGCCGCTTGTGCTCACACCAAAAAGTCACCGTCCTGAATCAAACTCCAGGCGCATTTTATGCTTTTATTGATGCCTCGTTGAGTATTGGCGCTAAATTCCCCTGTCTTCGGTATGTGATCTTTGGAGGAGATAAACTTAATCCTGTTCAGTTGAAGCCCTGGTGGGATAGTTATGGGGATCAATCACCAACTCTTGTCAATATGTATGGGATAACAGAAACAACGGTACATGTTACCTATCAGAAATTAATAAAAGACGACGTTATAACGGCATCCTGCATTGGACGACCGTTAAATGACATGCATGCCTATGTTTTGAATGACTCAGGTCATCTCGTCCCTATCGGTGCCCCAGGAGAGCTGTATATCGGGGGCGCGGGGCTGGCACGTGGGTATTTGAACCGGCCAGCGTTGACCGCCGAGCGTTTTGTGGTGAACCCGTTTGCCACGGCGGAAGATCAGGCGCGGGGTTACACCCGCCTGTATAAAACCGGTGACTGGGTACGCTGGCGGCCGGACGGTAATCTGGAATATCGGGGGCGCAATGATTTTCAGGTCAAGATCCGTGGCTACCGGATTGAGCTGGGGGAAATTGAAAGCGCACTGGCTTCGCACCCGCAGGTGAAACAGGCGGTGGTGATTGACCGCGAGCATGAAGGCCACAAAGCGCTGGTGGCGTATGTGGTCACGGACGGGGAGCTGTCGGATGAAGTTCTGATGGAGTACGTGTCCGCCCGCCTGCCGGACTATATGGTGCCAGCCAGCTTTACCCGGATTGAGACGGTGCCCCTGACCCTGAACGGCAAGCTGGATCGCCGGGCACTGCCGATGCCGATGTGGGGAAACCGGGACGGTTATGTGGCACCGCGTAATGCGCTGGAAACCCGGCTGTGTGTTATCTGGCAGGATGTATTGGGACTGGAGCGGGTCGGCATTGAGGATAACTTTTTCCGGATCGGGGGAGACTCCCTGATCGCGATTAAGCTGACAGCCGCTATTCGCCGTGCTTTGGCAGTGGAAGTCTCGCTGGCACAGGTGTTTAGCTTGAAAACCGTTGCCGGGCTGGCCGCCCAGATGGGACAGCAGGCCTGCACGGTGATCCCCCACGTCGAGCTGGCGCGCTACCCGCTGTCATTTGCTCAGGAGCGGATGCGGTTTATTGAACAGTTTGAGCAGGGAACCCATGCCTATCATATCCCTTATCTGGTACAGCTCCATGATGGGGACGGCTTATCCCTGCTGGAAACCGCTATTCACCGGGTGGTTGAGCGCCATCCGGTGATGAAGACGGTCTACCGCACCGACGAGGTGGGGCAGGCCTACCAGCAGGTACTGGAAGGTAATCTGGTTCTCCGGTCACAGTCTTGTGAGGCGTTTGACGCACTGCTGCAAGCGGTGCGCACGGAGCTGACCACCCCGTTCGATCTGACGGCCGAGCCGGGGCTGCGCCTGTGTCACTACCGGATGGACGAACATCATTATCTATTGCTCCTGTGGCACCATATTGCCATTGATGGCTGGTCTATCGATGTTTTTATGGATGAACTGGCGGCAATTTACGCTGCCCTGCGGGAAGGCGGTGACAGCCTGCTGCCGCCACTGGAGATCACCTACGGGGATTATGCCCGCTGGCAGCATGACTATTTACAGGGGGAGGTGGGGGAACGCCAGCTGGCTTACTGGCAGCAGGCTCTGGCCGGTTATGAGCCGCTGTCTTTGCCGACGGACCGGAGCCGGCCGGCACAGGTGGATTATCAGGGGCAGGATTTCAATTTCGCGCTGGGAAGCGGGCTTTCAGAGCAACTGAGGGCGCTGGCGAAAACGCAGGAAACCACCCTGTATACCGTTCTGCTCAGTGCATTTTATGTCACGCTGGCGAAACTGTCCGGCCAGCACGACATCGTGCTGGGAACCCCGACCGACAACCGGCACCATGCGCAAACCCAGCCGCTGATTGGGATGTTTGTTAACTCACTGGTCCTGAGGGCGCAACTGGAGCCCGCCGGCAGCGTGGAAACGCTGATCAAACAGACCCACGCAGTGATTACTCAGGCCAAGGCGCATCAGGACATGCCGTTTGAGCAGCTGGTTGATGCGCTGGAGATTGAGCGCGACACCGCCCGCCACCCCATTTTTCAGGTTATGTTCGGGGTACAGAATTTGGCTGAGGGCGGGCAAAGCAGGGCAAGCCTGCCGTTCAGCCCGGTGAAACTGGACGGGGTGCTATCCAGCCCGGCCAAGTTTGACCTGAGCCTGTTTATGGCCGAGGAGCCGGCCAATATTGCCGGTGGTATAAATTACGCGGTCAGTCTGTTTGACGAGTCCTCAATAGCGCGGATGGCAGATATCTATCAGCGGGTATTAACGGCGTTTGTCGCCGATCAGACGCAATCGCTGGCCGGGCTTGACGTGTTGTCCGCGCAGGAGCGCCATACCCTGCTGCACCGCTGGAACCAGACTGACGTGCCATATCCGCAGAGCCGGACGTTGCAGCAGCAATTCGAGGCTCAGGTGGTTGCCACACCGGATAACGTGGCACTGGTGTTTGCCGGCGCAACGCTGACTTACCGGCAGGTCAATGAACGGGCAAACCAGCTGGCCGCCGTGATCCGCGAACGTTATCAGCAGCAGCGTAATGTGCCGATGCCGGCAGACACGCCGGTGGCGCTGTACCTCGATCGCAGTCTGGAGATGATCATCAGTATTCTGGCGGTACTGAAAGCCGGGGGCGCCTATGTGCCGGTGTCCCCGGAATATCCGCCGGAGCGAACCCAATTTATTCTGACCGATACCGCAGCCCCGTGCGTGGTGACCCAACAGCGGCACCTGACGGCGCTGGGGGAATACACGCCGGTGTTATCACTGATTGCGGCGGATGATCCGTCGGTGACCGCCGGCCGGCCAATGGACAATCCGGTGCCGGTAAACGGAGCCACGGATCTGGCGTACATCATCTACACCTCAGGGACAACCGGCCAGCCCAAAGGGGTCATGCTGACGCACCAAAGCGTCATGAACCGCCTGTGCTGGATGCAATCCCAATATGCCTTAAAGGCGGCGGATAACGTGCTGCAAAAAACCCCCTATACCTTTGACGTCTCGGTGTGGGAGTTGCTGGCGGCTAACTGGGTTGGTGCCCGTATTGTGATTGCCCCGCCTGACAGCCACAGACAGCCGGAAACCCTGCATAAACTGATGCAGGAAACCGGGGTAACGGTGGTTCACTTTATCCCGCCAATGCTCAGTGCTTTCTGCCAGTCGTTACAGGCCTTAAATCAGCGGTTGGCGGCCACTGTCCGTTATGTTTTCTGTAGCGGGGAGGCGCTGACCGGATCACAGGTCAGGGCGTTTAAGACGATTAATCCGGGTGCCAGTGCCTTAATTAACCTTTACGGGCCAACGGAAGCGGCGATTGAAGTCACCTATTTTGATACTGCCGGTGAATTTAATGGCAATGTGCCGATCGGCCGGGCGATTGATAACACCCGCCTGTATGTACGTGAAGGTGGGGGCAACCTGTCCCCCGTCGGGGCGCCGGGTGAGCTTTACATCGGGGGCGCGGGAGTGGCCCGCGGGTACTGGAACCGGCCGGAACTGACGGCAGAGTATTTTGTGGCGAACCCGTTTGCCACGGCGGAAGATCAGGCGCGGGGCTACACCCGCCTGTATAAAACCGGCGATCTGGTGCGCTGGCGGGCGGACGGTAATCTGGAATATCGGGGGCGCAATGATTTTCAGGTCAAGATCCGCGGCTACCGCATTGAGCTGGGAGAAGTTGAAAGTGTGCTGGCCGCGCATCCGCAGGTGAAACAGGCGGTGGTGATTGACCGCGAGCATGAGGGAAATAAAGCGCTGGCGGCGTACCTGATCACGGAGGGGATACTGTCGGATGAGCTACTGATAGGGTACATGTCTGCCCGCCTGCCGGACTACATGGTACCGGCCAGTTTTACCCGGATAGAGTCGGTGCCCCTGACCCTGAATGGCAAGCTGGATCGCCGGGCGTTACCGGCACCGGTGTGGGTGAGCCGGGACGGTTATGTGGCGCCGCGCAATGCGCTGGAAACCCGGCTGTGTGCTGTCTGGCAGGATGTTCTGGGGCTGGAGCGGGTCGGCATTGAGGATAACTTCTTCCGGATCGGCGGTAACTCCCTGATGGCCATTAAGCTGACGGCGGCTATTCGTTATGCTCTGGCAGTAGAAGTCCCGCTGATACAGGTATTTGAACTGAAAACCGTTGCCGGTCTGGCCGCACAGATGGGGCAGCAGGCCTGTACGGTGATCCCTCACCTTGAACTGGCGCGTTATCCCCTGTCGCCTGTGCAGGAACGGATTCTGTTTATCGAACAGTTTGAGCAGGGGAGCAGTGTTTATCATGTCCCCTATCTGGTGCAGCTGGATGATGGCGACTGTTTACCCCTGCTGGAAACCGCCATTAATCGGGTAGTCGAGCGTCATCCGGTGATGAAGGCGGTCTACCGCACTGACGATGCGGGGCAGGTCTACCAGCAGGTGCTTGAGGGCAGCCTGATTTTCCGGTCACAGTCTTGTGAGGAGTTTAACGCGCTCCTGCAAGCGGTGCGCACGGAGCTGGCCACCCCGTTCGATCTGACGACCGAACCGAGCCTGCGCCTGTGTCACTATCGGGTGGCCGAACATCATTACTTATTGATGATGTGGCACCATATTGCCATTGATGGCTGGTCCATTGATATTTTTATGGATGAGCTGGCGGAGATTTACTGTGCTCTGCTGGCATCCCGCGACAGCCAATTGCCGGCCTTGGATATTACCTATGGGGACTATGCCAAATGGCAGCGTGACTATTTGCAGGGTGAGATCCGTGAGCGTCAGCTGGCCTACTGGCAGCAAGCTCTGGCCGGTTATGAGCCGCTGTCTTTGCCGACGGACAGAAGCCGGCCGGCACAGGTGGATTATCAGGGACGGAATTTCAATTTTGCGCTGGGGAATACGCTTTCTCATCAGTTAAGGTCTCTGGCAAAAACGCAGGAAACCACCCTGTATACCGTTCTGCTCAGTGCGTTTTATGTCACGCTGGCCAAACTGACCGGACAGAACGACATCGTGCTGGGAACGCCGACCGACAGCCGGCACCATGCACAAACCCAGCCATTGATTGGGATGTTTGTCAACTCACTGGTCTTGAGGGCGCAACTGGAGCCAACCGGCAGCGTGGAAACGCTGATCAAACAGACCCACGCAGTGATTGCTCAGGCCAAGGCGCATCAGGACATGCCGTTTGAGCAGTTGGTTGATGCGCTGGCAATTGAGCGCGACACCGCCCGTCATCCTATTTTCCAGATCATGTTTGGGGTGCAGAATTTGGGTGAGAGCCTGCCAGACAGGGCAGGTCTGCCGTTTAATCCGGTGAGACTGGATAGAGTTCTACACAGCCCCGCCAAGTTTGACCTGAGCCTGTTTATGTCGGAAGAGCAGTCCAGTATTGCCGGCGGTATAAATTACGCGGTGAGCCTGTTTAATGAATCTACGATAGTACGGATGACGGATATCTATCAACGGGTGCTGGCGGCGTTTGTTGCCGATCAGACGCAATCGCTGGCCGGGATTGATGTGTTGTCCGCACAGGAACGCCATACCCTGCTGCACCGCTGGAACCAGACCGACGTACCGTACCCGCAAAGCCACACCCTGCAACAGCAGTTCGAGGCGCGAGCGGCCGCCACACCGGATAACGTGGCGCTGGTATTCGAGGGAGTAGCGCTGACCTACCGGCAGGTCAATGAACGGGCGAACCAGTTGGCTTTTGTGATCCGTGAACGCTATCAGCAGCAGTGCCATGCGCCGATGCCGGCAGACACACCGATAGCGCTGTATCTGGATCGCAGTCCGGAAATGGTTATCAGTATGCTGGCGGTGCTGAAAGCCGGCGGTGCTTATGTGCCAGTCTCACCGGCCTACCCGTCAGAGCGAACCCAATTTATTCTGACCGACACCGCAGCCCCGTGCGTGGTGACCCAGCAGCGGCATTTGACAGATCTGGGGGAATACAGCCCCGCGCTGTCACTGATTGTGGCGGATGATCCGTCCGTGACCAGAGGCCAGCCAGTGGATAATCCGGTGCCGGTGAATACCTCTGCGGATCTGGCATACATCATCTATACCTCGGGAACGACCGGCCAGCCGAAAGGGGTGATGGTTGAACACGCCAGTGTGATTAATTTATCCCGGTTTATTGCCCGAACGCATTTACTGGGGGAAACGGTAAAGGCGTTATTCTTTTCCAATTACGTGTTTGATGCATCGGTGTTTGAACTCTTCCCGGCGCTGATGGCCGGCTCGGCGATTTTTATCGCGCCGGCGGCCGTGACGGCGGACAGTGACCAATTGCTGTCGTTTATCAATACGCACGAAATTAGCAAGGCATTTATTCCCACCGCCTTGATGAACCATTTTGCCGACGAATTATCCCGTTCAACCTTGCAGGTCATCCATACCGGCGGCGAAGCGCTGAATGCGCTGAGTTTACCGCCGGACGTCACGCTGTTTAACCAGTACGGCCCCACCGAAATCACTGTGTGCGCCACCCAGCACTTGTTACGGGACGGGGATCGGGCAATCGGCAAGGGAATTGATAACACCCGTCTGTATGTCCTTGATAGTGAGGGTAACCTGTCCCCGATCGGCGCGCCGGGGGAACTGTATATCGGGGGCGCGGGGCTGGCACGTGGGTATTTGAACCGGCCAGCGTTGACCGCCGAGCGTTTTGTGGTGAACCCGTTTGCCACGGCCGAAGATCAGGCACGCGGTTACACCCGCCTGTATAAAACCGGTGACTGGGTACGCTGGCGGCCGGACGGCAATCTGGAATATCGGGGACGCAATGATTTTCAGGTCAAGATCCGTGGCTACCGTATCGAGCTGGGGGAAATCGAAAGCGCACTGGCTTCGCACCCGCAGGTGAAACAGGCGGTGGTGATTGACCACGAGCATGAAAGCCATAAAGTGCTGGCCGCGTATCTGGTCACGGACGGGGTGCTGTCGGATGACACCCTGATGGAACATCTGTCCGCCCGCCTGCCGGACTACATGGTGCCGGCCAGTTTTACCCGGATTGAGACGGTACCCCTGACCCTGAACGGCAAGCTGGATCGCCGGGCACTGCCGGCGCCGGTGTGGGTGAGCCGGGACGGTTACGTGGCGCCGCGCAATGCGCTGGAAACCCGGCTGTGTGCCGTCTGGCAGGACGTATTGGGGCTGGAGCGGGTTGGCATTAAGGATAATTTCTTCCGTATTGGTGGCAACTCCCTGATAGCCATTAAGCTGACAGCCGCCATTCGCCGTGTTTTGGCGGTGGAGATTCCATTAGTACAGGTGTTTGAGTTGAAAACTATTGCCGGATTGACTTCACAGATGGGGCAGCAGGCCTGCACGGTGATCCCCCATGTCGAGCTGACGCGCTACCCCCTGTCGCTTGCTCAGGAGCGGATGCGGTTTATCGAACAGTTTGAGCAGGGGAGCAGTGTCTATCATGTTCCTTATCTGGTGCAACTGGATGACGAAGCGAACCTGCTCCTGCTGGAAACCGCCATTAATCGGGTGGTTGAGCGCCATCCGGTGATGAAGACGGTCTACCGCACTGACGATGAGGGGAATACCTACCAGCAGGTGCTTGAGGGCAGCCTGATTTTCCGGTCACAGTCTTGTGAGGCGTTTGACGCGCTTCTGCAAACGGTACGTGCTGAACTGGCCACCCCGTTCGATCTGACGACCGAACCGAGCCTGCGCCTGTGTCACTATCGGGTGGCTGAACATCATTACTTATTGATGATGTGGCACCATATTGCCATTGATGGCTGGTCCATTAATATTTTTATGGATGAACTGGCGGAGATTTACCCTGCTCTGCTGGCATCCCGCGACAGCCAACTACCGGCTTTGGATATCACCTATGGGGACTATGCCAGATGGCAGCGTGACTATTTGCAGGGTGAGATCCGTGAGCGTCAGCTGGCTTACTGGCAGCAGACTCTGGCCGGTTATGAGCCGCTGTCTTTGCCGACGGACAGAAGCCGGCCGACACAGGTGGATTATCAGGGGCAGGATTTCAATTTCGCGCTGGAGAGCGAACTTTCGCATCAGTTAAGGGCGCTGGCAAAAACGCAGGAAACCACCCTGTATACCGTACTGCTCAGTGCGTTTTATGTCACGCTGGCCAAACTGACCGGACAGAACGATATTGTGCTGGGAACCCCGACCGACAACCGGCACCATGCGCAAACCCAGCCATTGATTGGGATGTTTGTTAACTCACTGGTCCTGAGGGCGCAACTGGAGCCAGCCGGCAGCGTGGAAACGCTGATTACACAGACCCACGCAGTGATTGCTCAGGCCAAGGCGCATCAGGACATGCCGTTTGAGCAGTTGGTTGATGCGCTGGCAATTGAGCGCGATACCTCCCGTCACCCTATTTTCCAGATTATGTTTGGGTTGCAGAGTCTTGGCGAGGATCAGCCAAACAGGGCAGGTCTGCCGTTTAGTCCGGTAATACTGGAGGGCGCTTTGCACAGCCCCGCCAAGTTTGACCTGAGCCTGTTTATGGCAGAAGGTGCAGGCAGTATTGCCGGTGGCATAAATTACGCAGTGAGCCTGTTTGACGAGTCTACGATAGCGCGAATGGCCGATATCTATCAGCGGGTATTGACGGCGTTTGTCGCCGATCAGACGCAATCGCTGGCCGGGCTTGACGTGTTATCCGCGCAGGAACGCCATACCCTGCTGCACCGCTGGAACCAGACCGACGTGCCGTACCCGCAGGACAAAACCCTGCAACAGCAGTTCGAAGCGCGTGCGGCCGCCACACCGGATAACGTGGCGCTGGTGTTTGAAGGAGCAGCGCTGACCTACCGGCAGGTCAATGAACAGGCGAACCAGCTGGCAGTTGTGATCCGCGAACGCTATCAGCAGCAGCGCCATGCGCCGATGCCGGCAGACACGCCGATAGCGCTGTATCTGGATCGCAGTCCGGAAATGGTTATCAGTATGCTGGCGGTGCTGAAAGCCGGTGGTGCTTATGTGCCGATCTCGCCGGCCTACCCGCCGGAGCGAACCCAATTTATTCTGACCGACACCGCAGCCCCGTGCGTGGTGACCCAGCAGCGGCATCTGACAGATCTGGGGGAATACAGCCCCGCGCTGTCACTGATTGCGGCGGATGATCCGTCCGTGACCAGAGGCCAGCCAGTGGATAATCCGGTGCCGGTGAATACCTCTGCGGATCTGGCATACATCATCTATACCTCGGGAACGACCGGCCAGCCGAAGGGGGTGATGGTTGAACACGCCAGTGTAATTAATTTATCCCGGTTTATTGCCCGAACGCATTTACTGGGGGAAACGGTAAAGGCGTTATTCTTTTCCAATTACGTGTTTGATGCATCGGTGTTTGAACTCTTTCCGGCGCTGATGGCCGGCTCGGCGATTTTTATCGCACCGGCGGCCGTGATGGCGGACAGTGACCAATTGCTGTCGTTTATCAATACGCACGAAATTAGCAAGGCATTTATTCCCACCGCCTTGATGAACCATTTTGCCGACGAATTATCCCGTTCAACCTTGCAGGTCATCCATACCGGCGGCGAAGCGCTGAATGCGCTGAGTTTACCGCCGGACGTCACGCTGTTTAACCAGTACGGCCCCACCGAAATCACTGTGTGTGCCACCCAGCACTTGTTACGGGACGGGGATCGGGCAATCGGCAAAGGAATTGATAACACCCGTCTGTATGTCCTTGATAGTGAGGGTAACCTGTCCCCGATCGGTGCGCCGGGGGAACTGTATATCGGGGGCGCGGGGCTGGCTCGCGGATACTGGAACCGGCCAGCGTTGACCGCCGAGCGTTTTGTGGTGAACCCGTTTGCCACGGCGGAAGATCAGGTGCGGGGTTACACCCGCCTGTATAAAACCGGTGACTGGGTACGCTGGCGGCCGGACGGCAATCTGGAATATCGGGGGCGCAATGATTTTCAGGTCAAGATCCGTGGTTACCGTATCGAGCTGGGGGAAATCGAAAGCGCACTGGCCGCGCATCCGCAGGTGAAACAGGCGGTGGTGATTGACCACGAACATGAAGGCCACAAAGCGCTGGCGGCGTATGTGGTCACGGATGGGGTGCTGTCGGATGAAGTTCTGATGGAGCATCTGTCCGCCCGCCTGCCGGACTATATGGTACCGGCCAGCTTTACCCGGATTGAGACGGTACCCCTGACCCTGAACGGCAAGCTGGATCGCCCGGCACTGCCGACGCCGGTGTGGGTGAGCCGGGATGGTTACGTGGCACCGCGCGATGCGCTGGAAACCCGGCTGTGTGCCGTCTGGCAGGATGTATTGGGACTGGAGCAGGTCGGCATTGAGGATAACTTCTTCCGTATCGGGGGGGATTCGATTGTCAGTATCCGGCTGGTGTCTAAGCTCCGGCGTGCGGGATTTTCGTTACAGGTCAAATCGATTTTTGATGCCCCGACGGTGGCACGGTTGGCGAAGTTGCTGACCCAGGTATCCGCGACGGCCGGAATCATTGCCGAGCCGGGATTATTAAGCGGGGAGTTTGGCTTATTGCCGATCCAGCAGGCGTTCTTCGACCGGAACTTGCCGTGTCCGCACCATTGGAATCAGGCATTTATGATGCAGCTTCCCGGCGAAATCCGGCACGCTGATATTGAGCAGGCGCTGAACCGGCTGGCCGGGCGGCACGATATGCTGCGCACCCGTTTTGTCTGTACACAAGACGGTTACCGCCAATGTTATCAGGCTGAGATGCCATCCGGGCTGCCCGCATTACACCACGTTGATGTCAGCGTGCTGGAGAAAGCGGCATTACATCAACAGCTGACGCAGTGGCAGGGCGGGTTTGATTATGCTGCCGGATCTTTATGGCAGGCCGGTCATCTGACCGGATACGCTGACGGCAGCGCCCGGTTATTCTTCGCCTTTCACCACCTGATTATTGACGCGGTGTCCTGGCGTATTATTGCGGAAGATATGCGTTTATTACTGCAGGGTGCAACCCTGCCACCGAAGACCAGCAGCTACCGCCAGTGGGTGGCTGCGGTGCATCACTATGCGGCGCTTCATCAACAGGAAATACCTTACTGGCAGCGGGTGATGGCCGGCAAAGAGACGGAGCCGGCAGCCGGCGAAGCCAGCCAGCACCGGCTGGCACTCTCTGCCGGACTGACTGATACCCTGTTACGGGAGGCCAATTCCGGTTATCACACGGAGATAAACGACTTACTCCTGAGTGCGCTCACTCTGGCCTTGTCGGCCAGTTTTTCACGCCCGGTAAATCACATCATTCTGGAAGGGCATGGCCGGGAACCCATCGATAACACGCTGGATGTTTCAGAAACTGTAGGGTGGTTTACCACGGTGTATCCCGTGCGTCTGGAAATGCAGCCGGAAGTGACGGAAACCATTATTCACACCAAAGAGATGCTCAGGGCGGTACCGAATAAAGGGATAGGGTACGGAGCCTTGCATCAGGCCGGGGATTTAGCCGGTGAGTTGCCGGCGATAAGTTTTAACTATCTCGGCCAGCTGGGGGGAGACGCAGGGCAGAGCCGTCATCAGGACTGGTCACTGACTGACGATGATTGTGGGGCGATGATAGCCAGCGATAACTCCAGTCCTTTGTTGCTGGATATCAATGGGGCAATTCAGTCAGGCAGCCTGCAATTCAGTGTGAGCTCCCGTTTGTCACAGACCCAGACTCAGGTATTTATCACGGCACTCGAGCAGGCTCTCACCACGGTTATCACAGCCGGCCAAAAACAGGCCCACTTGGGGGGAGTAAAAACCCCCAGTGATTATGGCATTCAAGGCGTTTCAATCGAGCAGTTAAATCAACTGACTCATCGTCTTGATCATGTGAATAACGAAAATGTGTCTATCCATTTGGAAAAGAAAACAATTTTGGATGTGTAACAATATGTTGATATTACTGAAAGAACTAAATAAAAACCGCATGTCAGTATGGGTCTGTGAAAATAAGTTAAAACTGGCGTTTACAGGAGAAACACCCCCTGTTCAATTAATTGATAAAGTAAAAGAGAAAAAGCAAAGCGTAATAGATTTCTTAAATGAAAGAGGTATTTTTTCTGAAGAGGATTTTCAAGGTTTTATTTTTAATAAAGATCAGTCTAATTTTGATATAAATTTTGTTGATCCCAGCCAATATCCTGGAAATAAAATTGAAGCGATATTTCCTGCCACCAGTTTGCAGCAGGGTTTTGTTTACCATCATCTGGCTCAGCCGCAGGATGATGCCTATCGGGTGCAGTTGCTGCTGGATTATCACGACAGGCTGGATTTTGCGGCTTACCAGCAGGCCTGGACACTGGCTTCACTGCGTTTCCCTGTCCTCAGGACGGCCTTTGACTGGGAAGGAGAGGTGTTGCAGATTGTGACGGCGGGTGCCAGTATCGGGCCGGCCAATTTCACGATCAAAGATATCCGTTCATTACCGGCAGAAGAGTGGGATCGGGCGATTGAAGCACTCCAGCAAAATGACCGGACCCAGCCTTTTGATTTAAGCCAGCCCGGGTTAATCCGCTTCACCTTAATCAGGCAGCAGGCACAACGGGTGACGGTACTGATCACTCAGCATCACTGTATTGCCGACGGCTGGAGTACCCCGATTTTATTGCAGACCGTGCATGAATATTACAATGCACTGGTACAGGGACGGCGACCCCCGGAAGGGGTGGATACGGCTTATCTGGCAACGCAACAGTATCATCTGGATCACAAGGAGGCCTCTGAGGCGTATTGGGTGGAGCGTAAAGCCCGGTTTCAGGGGGCGAATGATCTTTCTGCGCTGTTAAGCCACGGGATTGACCTGACACAGATAAAAACGGTTGAAAAACCGGCGGAGCAGAGACTGACGGTAGAGGGAAACGCCTATAACCAGCTCAAGACAATGTGCCGGGAGCAGGGGATAACGCTGAATGTGGTGCTGCAATTTGCCTGGCATAAATTACTGCACAGTTACTGTGGGGATGAGCAGACCCTTGTCGGCACCGTGGTGTCCGGGCGAGATGTGCCGGTAGACGGGATTGAATCCAGCGTCGGGCTGTATATCAACACCCTGCCATTGACCGTGCAGTGGGAACCTGCCGGCAGTGTGCTGGCCGTTTTACACGCAATCCAGAACGATATCGCGGCACTCAACAGTCACAGCGCGGTGTCACTCGCCAGTTTGCAGCCCGACGGGGCACGTTTATTCCACAGCCTGCTGGTTTTTGAAAACTACCCGGCACCGGTGATGAGCGGGGACGGGACAGGGATTGAAAACAAACTGGCATTCCGTCAGGCCATCGAAAAAGTGGATTACCCGGTGTTACTGATGGCCTATGAACAGGGTGACAGCCTGACCATGAAATTGAGTTATGGCGAAGACTGGCTGGCGGGTGAACAGGTGCGGCGCTTACTGTGCCAGCTTGAGCGCATCCTGCATACCGTCACCCGCGATCCGCACCAGCCGCACCGGTTAGTGAAGTTCCTCAGTGACGACGAGCGCCATACCCTGCTGCACCGCTGGAACCAGACCGACGTACCGTACCCGCAAAGCCACACCCTGCAACAGCAGTTCGAAGCGCGTGCGGCCGCCACACCGGATAACGTGGCGCTGGTGTTTGAGGGAGCAGCGCTGACCTACCGGCAGGTCAATGAACAGGCGAACCAATTGGCTTTTGTGATCCGTGAACGCTATCAGCAGCAGTGCCATGCGCCGATGCCGGCAGACATGCCGATAGCGCTGTATCTGGATCGCAGTCTGGAAATGGTTATCAGTATGCTGGCGGTGCTGAAAGCCGGCGGTGCTTATGTGCCAGTCTCACCGGCCTACCCGCCGGAGCGAACCCAATTTATTCTGACCGACACCGCAGCCCGGTGCGTGGTGACTCAGCAGCGGCATCTGACAGATCTGGGGGAATACAGCCCCGCGCTGTCACTGATTGTGGCGGATGATCCGTCCGTGACCAGAGGCCAGTCAGTGGATAATCCGGTGCCGGTGAATACCTCTGCGGATCTGGCATACATCATCTATACCTCGGGAACGACCGGCCAGCCGAAGGGGGTGATGGTTGAACACGCCAGTGTAATTAATTTATCCCGGTTTATTGCCCGAACGCATTTACTGGGGGAAACGGTAAAGGCGTTATTCTTTTCCAATTACGTGTTTGATGCATCGGTGTTTGAACTCTTCCCGGCGCTGATGGCCGGCTCGGCGATTTTTATCGCGCCGGCGGCCGTGACGGCGGACAGTGACCAATTGCTGTCGTTTATCAATACGCACGAAATTAGCAAGGCATTTATTCCCACCGCCTTGATGAATCATTTTGCCGACGAATTATCCCGTTCAACCTTGCAGGTCATCCATACCGGTGGCGAGGAGTTGAATGCGCTGAGTTTACCGCCGGACGTCACGCTGTTTAACCAGTACGGCCCCACCGAAATCACTGTGTGTGCCACCCAGCACTTGTTACGGGACGGGGATCGGGCGATCGGTAAGGGAATTGATAACACCCGTCTGTATGTCCTTGATAGTGAGGGTAACCTGTCCCCGATCGGTGCGCCGGGGGAACTGTATATCGGGGGCGCGGGGCTGGCTCGCGGATACTGGAACCGGCCAGCGTTGACCGCCGAGCGTTTTGTGGTGAACCCGTTTGCCACGGCGGAAGATCAGGCGCGGGGTTACACCCGCCTGTATAAAACCGGTGACTGGGTACGCTGGCGGCCGGACGGTAATCTGGAATATCGGGGGCGCAATGATTTTCAGGTCAAGATCCGTGGCTACCGTATCGAGCTGGGGGAAATCGAAAGCGCACTGGCTTCGCACCCGCAGGTGAAACAGGCGGTGGTGATTGACCACGAGCATGAAAGCCATAAAGTGCTGGCCGCGTATCTGGTCACGGACGGGGAGCCGTCGGATGACACCCTGATGGAACATCTGTCCGCCCGCCTGCCGGACTACATGGTGCCGGCCAGCTTTACCCGGATTGAGACGATACCCCTGACCCTGAACGGCAAGCTGGATCGCCGGGCGTTGCCGGCGCCGGTGTGGGTGAGCCGGGACGGTTACGTGGCACCGCGCGATGCGCTGGAAACCCGGCTGTGTGCCGTCTGGCAGGATGTATTGGGACTGGAGCAGGTCGGCATTGAGGATAACTTCTTCCGTATCGGGGGAGATTCGATTGTCAGTATCCGGCTGGTGTCTAAGCTCCGGCAGGCGGGATTTTCGTTACAGGTCAAATCGATTTTTGATGCCCCGACGGTGGCACGGCTGGCGAAGTTGCTGACCCAGGTATCCGCGACGGCCGGAATCATTGCCGAGCCGGGATTATTAAGCGGGGAGTTTGGCTTATTGCCGATCCAGCAGGCGTTCTTCGACCGGAACTTGCCGTGTCCGCACCATTGGAATCAGGCATTTATGATGCAGCTTCCCGGAGAAATCCGGCACGCTGATATTGAGCAGGCCCTGAACCGGCTGGCCGGGCGGCACGATATGCTGCGCACCCGCTTTGTCTGTACGCAAGACGGTTACCGCCAATGTTATCAGGCTGAGATGCCATCCGGGCTGCCCGCATTACACCGCGCTGAGATCAGCGAGCTGGAGAAGGCGGCATTACATCAACAGTTAACGCAGTGGCAGGGCGGGTTTGATTATGCTGCCGGGTCTTTATGGCAGGCCGGTCATCTGACCGGATACGCTGACGGCAGCGCCCGGTTATTCTTCGCCTTTCACCACCTGATTATTGACGCGGTGTCCTGGCGTATTATTGCGGAAGATATGCGTTTATTACTGCAAGGTGCAACCCTGCCACCGAAGACCAGCAGCTACCGCCAGTGGGTGGCTGCGGTGCATCACTATGCGGCGCTTCATCAACAGGAAATACCTTACTGGCAGCGGGTGATGGCCGGCAAAGAGACGGAACCGGCAGCCGGTGAAGCCAGTCAGCACCGGCTGGCACTCTCTGCCGGACTGACTGATACCCTGTTACGGGAGGCCAATTCCGGTTATCACACGGAGATAAACGACTTACTCCTGAGTGCGCTCACTCTGGCCTTGTCGGCCAGTTTTTCACGCCCGGTAAATCACATCATTCTGGAAGGACATGGCCGGGAACCCATCGATAACACGCTCGATGTTTCAGAAACTGTTGGGTGGTTTACCACGGTGTATCCCGTGCGTCTGGAAATGCAGCCGGAAGTGACGGAAACCATTATTCACACCAAAGAGATGCTCAGGGCGGTACCGAATAAAGGGATAGGGTACGGAGCCTTGCATCAGGCCGGGGATTTAGCCGGTGAGTTGCCGGCGATAAGTTTCAACTATCTCGGCCAGCTGGGGGGAGACGCAGGGCAGAGCCGTCATCAGGACTGGTCACTGACTGACGATGATTGTGGTGCCGTGGTGGCCAGCAATAACCCCAGCCCCTTGTTGCTGGATATCAATGGCGCGGTTCAGGCAGGTAGCCTGCAATTCAATGTGTTATCGCGTTTGCCACAGACCCAGACTCAGGTATTTATCACGGCATTTGAGCAGGCTCTCACCACGGTTATCACGGCCGGCCAAAAACAGGCCCGCTTGGGGGGAATAAAAACCTCCAGTGATTATGGCATTCAAGGCGTTTCAGTCGAGCGGTTAAGCCGTTTTCAGCAGAGATATCAGGTTGAAGCGATATTTCCTGCCACCAGTTTGCAGCAGGGTTTTGTTTATCATCATCTGGCTCAGCCGCAGGATGATGCCTACCGGGTGCAGTTGCTGCTGGATTATCACGACAGGCTGGATTTTGCGGCTTACCAGCAGGCCTGGACACTGGCTTCACTGCGTTTCCCTGTCCTCAGGACGGCCTTTGACTGGGAAGGAGAGGTGTTGCAGATTGTGACGGCGGGTGCCAGTATCGGGCCGGCCAATTTCACGATCAAAGATATCCGTTCATTACCGGCAGAAGAGTGGGACCGGGTGATTGAAGCACTCCAGCAAAATGACCGAACCCTGCCTTTTGACTTAAGCCAGCCCGGGTTAATCCGCTTCACCTTAATCAGGCAGCAGGCACAGCAGGTGACGGTACTGATCACTCAGCATCACTGTATTGCCGACGGCTGGAGTAATCCGATTTTATTGCAGACCGTGCATGAGTATTACAATGCGCTGGTACAGGGACGGCGCCCCCCGGAAGAGGTGGACACGGCCTATCTGACGACTCAGCAATATCATCTGAACCACAAGGATATCTCTGAGGCGTATTGGGCTGAACGCAAAACCCGGTTTCAGGGGGCGAATGATCTTTCTGCGTTGTTAAGTCACGGGATTGACCTGACACAGATAAAAACGGTTGAAAAACCGGCTAAGCAGAGACTGACGGTAGAGGGAGATGCCTATGACCAGCTCAAGACAATGTGCCGGGAGCAGGGGATAACGCTGAATGTGGTGCTGCAATTTGCCTGGCATAAATTACTGCACAGTTACTGTGGGGATGAGCAGACCCTTGTCGGCACCGTGGTGTCCGGGCGAGATGTGCCGGTAGACGGGATTGAATCCAGCGTCGGGCTGTATATCAATACCCTGCCGTTGACCGTGCAGTGGGAACCTGCCGGCAGTGTGCTGGCCGTTTTACACGCAATCCAGAACGATATCGCGGCACTCAACAGTCACAGCGCGGTGTCACTCGCCAGTTTGCAGCCCGACGGGGCACGTTTATTCCACAGCCTGCTGGTTTTTGAAAACTACCCGACACCGGTGATGAGCGGGGACGGGACAGGGATTGAAAACAAACTGGCATTCCGTCAGGCCATCGAAAAAGTGGATTACCCGGTGTTACTGATGGCCTATGAACAGGGTGACAGCCTGACCGTGAAATTGAGTTATGGCGAAGACTGGTTGGCGGGTGAACAGGCGCGGCGCTTACTGTGCCAGCTTGAGCGCATCCTGCATACCGTCACCCGCGATCCGCACCAGCCGCACCGATTAGTGGAGTTCCTCAGTGACGACGAGCGCCATACCCTGCTGCACCGCTGGAACCAGACCGACGTACCGTACCCGCAAAGCCACACCCTGCAACAGCAGTTCGAAGCGCGTGCGGCCGCCACACCGGATAACGTGGCGCTGGTGTTTGAGGGAGCAGCGCTGACCTACCGGCAGGTCAATGAACAGGCGAACCAATTGGCTTTTGTGATCCGTGAACGCTATCAGCAGCAGTGCCATGCGCCGATGCCGGCAGATACGCCGATAGCGCTGTATCTGGATCGCAGTCCGGAAATGGTTATCAGTATGCTGGCGGTGCTGAAAGCCGGCGGTGCTTATGTGCCGATCTCACCGGCCTACCCGTCAGAGCGGATCCAATTTATTCTGGCCGACACCGCAGCCCGGTGCGTGGTGACCCAGCAGCGGCATCTGACAGATCTGGGGGAATACAGCCCCGCGCTGTCACTGATTGTGGCGGATGATCCGTCCGTGACCAGAGGCCAGTCAGTGGATAATCCGGTGCCGGTGAATACCTCTGCGGATCTGGCATACATCATCTATACCTCGGGAACGACCGGCCAGCCGAAGGGGGTGATGGTTGAACACGCCAGTGTAATTAATTTATCCCGGTTTATTGCCCGAACGCATTTACTGGGGGAAACGGTAAAGGCGTTATTCTTTTCCAATTACGTGTTTGATGCATCGGTGTTTGAACTCTTCCCGGCGCTGATGGCCGGCTCGGCGATTTTTATCGCGCCGGCGGCCGTGACGGCGGACAGTGACCAATTGCTGTCGTTTATCAATACGCACGAAATTAGCAAGGCATTTATTCCCACCGCCTTGATGAACCATTTTGCTGACGAATTATCCCGTTCAACCTTGCAGGTCATCCATACCGGCGGCGAAGCGCTGAATGCACTGAGTTTACCGCCGGCCGTCACGCTGTTTAACCAGTACGGCCCCACCGAAATCACTGTGTGCGCCACCCAGCACTTGTTACGGGACGGGGATCGGGCGATCGGTAAGGGAATTGATAACACCCGTCTGTATGTCCTTGATAGTGAAGGTAACCTGTCCCCGATCGGTGCGCCGGGGGAACTGTATATCGGGGGCGCGGGGCTGGCTCGCGGATACTGGAACCAGCCAGCGTTGACCGCTGAGCGTTTTGTGGTGAACCCGTTTGCCACGGCGGAAGATCAGGTGCGGGGTTACACCCGCCTGTATAAAACCGGTGACTGGGTACGCTGGCGGCCGGACGGCAATCTGGAATATCGGGGGCGCAATGATTTTCAGGTCAAGATCCGTGGCTACCGGATTGAACTGGGGGAAATTGAAAGCGCACTGGCTTCGCACCCGCAGGTGAAACAGGCGGTGGTGATTGACCGCGAGCATGAAGGCCACAAAGCGCTGGTGGCGTATGTGGTCACGGACGGGGAGCTGTCGGATGAAGTTCTGATGGAGCATCTGTCCGCCCGCCTGCCGGACTACATGGTGCCGGCCAGCTTTACCCGGATTGAGACGGTACCCCTGACCCTGAACGGCAAGCTGGATCGCCCGGCACTGCCGGCGCCGGTGTGGGTGAGCCGGGACGGTTACGTGGCACCGCGCGATGTGCTGGAGACCCGGCTGTGTGCCATCTGGCAGGATGTATTGGGACTGGAGCGGGTCGGCATTAAGGATAATTTCTTTCGTATCGGGGGAAACTCCCTGATCGCGATTAAGCTGACAGCCGCTATTCGCCGTGCTTTGGCAGTGGAGATTCCTCTGGCGCAGGTGTTTGAGTTGAAAACCGTTGCCGGGCTGGCCGCCCAGATGGGACAGCAGGCCTGCACGGTGATCCCCCACGTCGAGCTGGCGCGCTACCCGCTGTCATTTGCTCAGGAGCGGATGCGGTTTATTGAACAGTTTGAGCAGGGAACCCATGCCTATCATATCCCTTATCTGGTACAGCTCCATGATGGGGACGGCTTATCCCTGCTGGAAACCGCTATTCATCAGGTGGTTGAGCGCCATCCGGTGATGAAGACGGTCTACCGCACCGACGAGGCGGGGCAGGCCTACCAGCAGGTACTGGAAGGTAATCTGGTTCTCCGGTCACAGTCTTGTGAGGCGTTTGACGCACTGCTGCAAGCGGTGCGCACGGAGCTGACCACCCCGTTCGATCTGACGGCCGAGCCGGGGCTGCGCCTGTGTCACTACCGGATGGACGAACATCATTATCTATTGCTCCTGTGGCACCATATTGCCATTGATGGCTGGTCTATCGATGTTTTTATGGATGAACTGGCGGCAATTTACGCTGCCCTGCGGGAAGGCGGTGACAGCCTGCTGCCGCCACTGGAGATCACCTACGGGGATTATGCCCGCTGGCAGCGTGACTATTTACAGGGGGAGGTGGGGGAACGCCAGCTGGCTTACTGGCAGCAGGCTCTGGCCGGTTATGAGCCGCTGTCTTTGCCGACGGACAGAAGCCGGCCGGCACAGGTGGATTATCAGGGGCAGGATTTCAATTTCGCGCTGGGAAGCGGGCTTTCAGAGCAACTGAGGGCGCTGGCGAAAACGCAGGAAACCACCCTGTATACCGTTTTGCTCAGTGCATTTTATGTCACGCTGGCGAAACTGTCCGGCCAGCACGACATCGTGCTGGGAACCCCGACCGACAACCGGCACCATGCGCAAACCCAGCCGCTGATTGGGATGTTTGTTAACTCACTGGTCCTGAGGGCGCAACTGGAGCCCGCCGGCAGCGTGGAAACGCTGATCAAACAGACCCACGCAGTGATTACTCAGGCCAAGGCGCATCAGGACATGCCGTTTGAGCAGCTGGTTGATGCGCTGGAGATTGAGCGCGACACCGCCCGCCACCCCATTTTTCAGGTTATGTTCGGGGTACAGAATTTGGCTGAGGGCGGGCAAAGCAGGGCAAGCCTGCCGTTCAGCCCGGTGAAACTGGACGGGGTGCTATCCAGCCCGGCCAAGTTTGACCTGAGCCTGTTTATGGCCGAGGAGCCGGCCAATATTGCCGGTGGTATAAATTACGCGGTCAGTCTGTTTGACGAGTCCTCAATAGCGCGGATGGCGGATATCTATCAGCGGGTATTGACGGCGTTTGTCGCCGATCAGACGCAATCGCTGGCCGGGCTTGACGTGTTATCCGCACAGGAGCGCCATACCCTGCTGCACCGCTGGAACCAGACTGACGTGCCATATCCGCAGAGCCGGACGTTGCAGCAGCAATTCGAGGCTCAGGTGGTCGCCACCCCGGATAACGTGGCACTGGTGTTTGCCGGCGCGACGCTGACTTACCGGCAGGTCAATGAACGGGCAAACCAGCTGGCCGCCGTGATCCGCGAACGTTATCAGCAGCAGCGTAATGTGCCGATGCCGGCAGACACGCCGGTGGCGCTGTACCTCGATCGCAGTCTGGAGATGATCATCAGTATTCTGGCGGTACTGAAAGCCGGGGGTGCCTATGTGCCGGTGTCCCCGGAATATCCGCCGGAGCGAACCCAATTTATTCTGACCGATACCGCAGCCCCGTGCGTGGTGACCCAACAGCGGCACCTGACGGCACTGGGGGAATACACGCCGGTGTTATCACTGATTGCGGCGGATGATCCGTCGGTGACCGCCGGCCGGCCAATGGACAATCCGGTGCCGGTAAACGGAGCCACGGATCTGGCGTACATCATCTACACCTCAGGGACAACCGGCCAGCCCAAAGGGGTCATGCTGACGCACCAAAGCGTCATGAACCGCCTGTGCTGGATGCAATCCCAATATGCCTTAAAGGCGGCGGATAACGTGCTGCAAAAAACCCCCTATACCTTTGACGTCTCGGTGTGGGAGTTGCTGGCGGCTAACTGGGTCGGTGCCCGTATTGTGATTGCCCCGCCTGACAGCCACAGACAGCCGGAAACCCTGCATAAACTGATGCAGGAAACCGGGGTAACGGTGGTTCACTTTATCCCGCCAATGCTCAGTGCTTTCTGCCAGTCGTTACAGGCCTTAAATCAGCGGTTGGCGGCCACTGTCCGTTATGTTTTCTGTAGCGGGGAGGCGCTGACCGGATCACAGGTCAGGGCGTTTAAGACGATTAATCCGGGTGCCAGTGCCTTAATTAACCTTTACGGACCAACGGAAGCGGCGATTGAAGTCACCTATTTTGATACTGCCGGTGAATTTAATGGCAATGTGCCGATCGGCCGGGCGATTGATAACACCCGCCTGTATGTACGTGAAGGTGGGGGCAACCTGTCCCCCGTCGGGGCGCCGGGTGAGCTTTATATCGGGGGCGCGGGAGTGGCCCGCGGGTACTGGAACCGGCCGGAACTGACGGCAGAGTATTTTGTGGCGAACCCGTTTGCCACGGCGGAAGATCAGGCGCGGGGCTACACCCGCCTGTATAAAACCGGCGATCTGGTGCGCTGGCGGGCGGACGGCAATCTGGAATATCGGGGGCGCAATGATTTTCAGGTCAAGATCCGCGGCTACCGCATTGAGCTGGGAGAAGTTGAAAGCGTGCTGGCCGCGCATCCGCAGGTGAAACAGGCGGTGGTGATTGACCGCGAGCATGAGGGAAATAAAGCGCTGGCGGCGTACCTGATCACGGAGGGGATACTGTCGGATGAGCTACTGATAGGGTACATGTCTGCCCGCCTGCCGGACTACATGGTACCGGCCAGTTTTACCCGGATTGAGTCGGTGCCCCTGACCCTGAATGGCAAGCTGGATCGCCGGGCATTACCGGCACCGGTGTGGGTGAGCCGGGACGGTTATGTGGCGCCGCGCAATGCGCTGGAAACCCGGCTGTGTGCTGTCTGGCAGGATGTTCTGGGGCTGGAGCGGGTCGGCATTGAGGATAACTTCTTCCGGATCGGCGGTAACTCCCTGATGGCCATTAAGCTGAAAGCGGCTATTCTCCGTGAAACAGAAATTGATATTCCTTTGAGCATTCTGTTTAGTCACAAATGTATTTCGTTATTAACAGAATGGCTGGAAACAGGGAGTTTAAAATATAATTTACTTAATTTATTAACCCCAGAATCAATAGCAACGAATAAGTTATTTATGATCCATGCGGCTGGTTGTGGTAGTGAGGTATATGATGATTTAGCAAAAGCATTGTCTGATGTTTATAACTGTATAGGTATCGATAATTATAATCTTTTTACGGATAATCATATAGAGTCACTACAGAAGATAGCCCGAATCTATTTGGAATTAATTTTGACGGAAACTTCTATTGATAAACCTATTAAAATTTTAGGATGGTCATTAGGAGGGCAATTAGCTATGGAAATTGCATTTCAATTAGAACAGATCGGTGCAAAAGATATTCAGTTGTTCTTATTAGATACAATAATTAATACGACACAATTAACTGAAATTAAAAATCAATTAGATATGTCATATGCACTTAATGAGGCTGAAATAAAATTGCAGAAAATAGGTGCTGATAATGCTTATATCAATAAAGTACTGAGTGCAATGCCTTTTGAACACCAAATGGTTAATTGTAATTTGGGTGGAAAATTAATGCATACAAATATTACTTTATTTAAAGCAGGTCAAATGAATACAGAGTATAAAGGAGATATCGGATTAACGGTAAATCAATTAATAGCAAAAATGCCGGATAATAATATTTCGGCATGGATGGTGAATCCATTAGTGATTAAATTAATTAATGACCGTTCTCACGCCGATATTCTTGAATCGACTTCCATTATTAGTGCGGAAATAATCGACAAGTTATCAATTGAGGAAAATATACGCAATTAACTTGAAGATGCGGGTTTTAAAATCTGGAAGTTATCAGTCAACCGAGTGGTGAGTTCTTTCGCTTTTTCTGGCAATGTGACATGAAAAAAGTGGCGCAGCGTTTCACGGAATGTTTTGGTATCCGGAAAATAGACATTGTTTCGTACCTGCTCATTCACATACTTCCATAATCGCTCAATCGGGTTGAGATTAGGGCTGTAAGGCGTAAGCGTCAACTAAACTACACCTTGCTTATCACTTTTTTCCAGGGCAGTAGTTTTTCCAGATCCGGGGTGGGTTGGCATAACTCATCCAGGCAAGTCATGACATAATCGAAAGGGATCAATCCATTGGCTTTGGCCGTTTCAATGACGCTGTAGAGGATCGCACTGGCTTGTGCACCGCGCGAGGTATGGCTGAACAGCCACGCCTTTCGCCCGATGACAAACGGTTTGATCGCCCTTTCGGCCCGGTTATTGTCGATTGACAAGCGGCCATCCTCACGATAGCGGATCAGTTTTGCCCATTGATTGCTCAGATAAGGTAAGCGTCAACTAAACTACACCTTGCTTATCACTTTTTTCCAGGGCAGTAGTTTTTCCAGATCCGGGGTGGGTTGGCATAACTCATCCAGGCAAGTCATGACATAATCGAAAGGGATCAATCCATTGGCTTTGGCCGTTTCAATGACGCTGTAGAGGATCGCACTGGCTTGTGCACCGCGCGAGGTATGGCTGAACAGCCACGCCTTTCGCCCGATGACAAACGGTTTGATCGCCCTTTCGGCCCGGTTATTGTCGATTGACAAGCGGCCATCCTCACGATAGCGGATCAGTTTTGCCCATTGATTGCTCAGATAAGTGACGGCCTCACCCAGCTTGCTTTTGGGGATCACCTGGGATCGGGTTTTAACCAGCCAGGCCGATAACTTATCCCAGATAGGAAGCGCTTTTTCCTGGCGGATCCGGTATTTTTCTGCCGGGCTTAACCCCTTGACCTGATGCTCGACCCGGTACAGTGACTGGATCAGGCTCAGCGCGATATCGGCTTTGCCCGTTTTGTTTTTTCCCTGCGCCTGCTTCGCTTCCATAAATTTACGGCGGGCATGGGCCATGCAACCGACCAGCCGGGCACCGGTCTGCTCATAGCCTTGATAGCCATCCACCTGCAGATAACCTTGAAAACCGGCGAGATAGTCAGCAGCGCAGGTGCCTGAACGGCTGGCCTGGTGGTCATACAGCACAATATTCGGTGTGAGCGCCGCCGGTTCGGGGGTATCAGTGCCCACACAATAGACCCACATGTAATGGGTCGTTTTTTCAGACGTCACCCCCTTCACCGGGGTTTCATCCGCATGGAGAACCGGTTGTTGCAACAGCATTTCCCTGAACCTGGCCACCAACGGCGTAAACAACTGTGCGGATTTTAATATCCAGTCACTCTGGGTCTGGCGGCTGAGGTCAATGCCATACTGTTTGAACACACTTTCCTGACGGTACAGCGGTAACCCATACTGATATTTACTGGTGATAAGCTGGCTGAGCAGGCTGCTGGTCGCCATGCCTTTCTTGATGGGCATCGCTGGCAAGGAGGCTTGTTTGACAGGCGTCTGAATGCCGGATTTTTCACATTCACGGCAGGCGTATTTGGGGCGGACATGCTCAACCACCCTGATTTGAGCGGGAATGAACAACAGTTTTTCACTGCGATCTGCCCCCATCTGATGCAACCTGCCGCCACAGCACGCACACTGTTTTTCTTCCTCGGCGATATCATGGAACACGGTTTCGCGCGGTAAATCTTTGGGCAGGGGGTTGCGTGTCGGCTTACGGCGGGGAGGTGTGAGGGTTTCCTGTGCGGCGGCCGTTTCAGCCGGCAGCGCAATTTCTTCCGCTTCGTTAAACAACTCCCCCTGGCCGGGGAACGCTTCCGAGGAAGCCCCAAACCGTTTTTGTTGGGCTAAACGGAACTGCTCTTCCAAAAAGGCCAGCCGCTGCGACTGCTTAATCAGCAGCCGTTTCAGTTCAGCGGGGTCATTGGGCAGGGCATCAATATCAATTTTCATGGGGACATTTTATGCCATCCCCGGCGAAAAAGCGTAATTAATGCCCGTTGGTTTGATGATCATCAAGGGATCAGGCGACATGGCAATCCTGTACGGAGAAGGGCTGGTGCCCGATGACATCATAACCCGATAACAATCCGTGCAGTTGCTGCTCTGTCAGGGTCAGGGAGGCACTGTTGACGGCGGTGGGCCATTTGAATTTCGCGTTCTCCAGCCGTTTGTACCAGAGCGCAAACCCGGTTTTATCCCAGTAGAGGATTTTGAGTTTATCCCGCTTCTTGTTGCAAAAGAGGAATAACGCGGTTTGCGTCGGAGACAGTTGCATTTCCAGCTCCACCCAGACCGCCAGCCCGTTGATGGATTTTCGGAAGTCGATAAATGAGCGGCACAAATACACCTCCGGCACATCCACAAACATTTTCATGCGGCGAGCCCCCGAATAATCGCAATGATAACATGCTTATCCGTGCCGGCAGGAAAACGCAGTGTGCCATGTGGTGTCTCAAATAAGATGGGGAGTATGCTGGATGAGGCGGATTTTTTCTGAGCGGTGCTGACTTTAATAAAAGCAGACGGTGAAGCCAGCCCAGACGGCTTTTCTGGTGGATGGGAGGTGCGTTGGCGGTGGTGATAGAACCGGGTTGTCGACACACCGATTTTTTGGCAAAACTGCGGGACAGTCAGTTCGGATTTTTTCTGCTGTTCAAACAGGTCCCGCCACTCGGCTTGAGTAAACCTGGATTGGCTCATGTGAGTTTTTTCCATCATCAGAATAGGTGAAACTATTTTAATCAATGGATTTATCCTGGCTAGGTGGGGTTCCCCGTACGCTTACTGTAAGGCGGCAGGTAGTGCAACTCAATATTCAAAACCTCGGCAAAAAATTGGACGACTCCGGAACGGTGATAACCCGCACCATCCAGAATAATGTGGATTTTTTGCGAAAGTGGATAGGTTTCCCGGATTGAGCCGAAAAAAAGGACGACATTTTTCGCGTTAATCGTCGGATATTCACGAACAATAGTCTCTTCAATCCGTTGTAAATTAAGGGCACCCATGATGTTGAGTCGAGTACGACTGCCTGTGGTTTCAACCACTTTGACGTGCTTCCGCCCGCTCTTCATCCAGCCATAACTTAATTTTGTGGACAGGGTCGGGTGAACCGCATCAATAAATAAAATAGGCGCATTCTGGCCACATTCTTCTTTCAGCGCGTTGTAGGTTTCAATAAACTGTTGCTGTTTATCCGCATCAAATTTATGCGGAGCACCCATTGGCTTCTTGTAGCTGAAACCTTGACGGTGAAGCCATTTCGTCATTCCTGCGACAGTGAAAGTCACCTGCCATCGTGCCCGAACATAGGCCACAATTTGTGCGGTAGTGTGCATCAAATTTGCCATCAGATACTCAACTAATTCTGTTGTTTGTTCGGCAGACAAACGGCTTTCAGAGCCCCCATTTTCAGGGGCGAGTTTTTCCTCAGAGAAGTAATCTTTCAGATGGCGGCTCACCGTACTTTCATGGATCCGCAAAGCCTGAGCAATCATCTGGGCAGTCCAGCCTTCTGAGGCCAAAAGCACGGCCTTGATGCGGTCACGTACTCGTCCATCGCGAGTCGTATCATGCATCAATTCGAGGGCGTCTTTTTGGGCATCTGTTAGATTAATTTTCATGGGCGCAATCATGATCTGATACAAATGAAAAATCAAGCATCTTCAATGACGACGGGTATATACCAATATAAGTTAATTAGATTACTATTTTTGATTTAGTGGGCCTGATTTTAGGCCCACTGATTGTATGATCAAATATCCGACTGTGTAAGTTGTTTTATCAATGAAACAAATTCAGGCAGAAGTTCAACCAATAACCCTATTTGTTGTAATACAAGTTGTATTTTGCCGCTGCTATCAGAAGAGATTAGATTGATGCTCTCAGCCAGACGCTCTGAAATATGTTGCAGGCGTTCATCATCAACCCGCCCTTGCTGCAATGCCGATTCAACCTGAAAAATTGCATCATTCAGAATATCCAGAATGACCTGATTATTGAGCCTGTCACGATGCGCACCCAAAGCAGAAATATAACTTAGCATCGTATGGTTAAGACAGAGGAGGCGAAAGGCTTCTTCCTGAGAAACACGGTAATTTTTGGGCTCTGATGCCATGTTTGATATTACGGATGCTAATTCAGCATCACAATTATGGGCATCACGACGGGAGATCCGATAATTCAGGCTATTACTCTTGCCTTGATAATATTGCCCGACAATAGCGTCAAGATAACGGCAATTGGCGATCATGGTCCGGTTAATCACTCTCGGTAACTGACGGAATTTCCAATCTGGCCAGATAAAACTGACGGCCAGCAAAGCAATACCACAGCCTATTAATGTGTCTGTAATTCTTGGCAAGGCAACTTCAAATCCTTCACCCAATAAATTGAAACTCAGTAACACCAGCAGAGTAATGAATAGTGTTGCATGTGCATATTGGATATTACGGAAGGCGAAAAACAATACACCTGAAATGATAATCAGTACCAGTTGCCCTTCGATGGAAGGAACAAAATAGAGGATTGGCAAGCCAATCAAAATCCCAGCCAGTGTACCGATGACGCGCAGTGCCAGCCGACGCCGGGTCGCGTTGTAGTTAGGCTGGCAGACAAACAGGCTGGTCAGTAAAATCCAGTACCCACGTTGCAGATCAAATAATTGAATAATGGCATAGCCGGTACACAGCAAGACCGACATGCGGATAGCGTGGCGGAAAAGAGCAGACTTTGGCGTCAGATTACTGCTTATCCTGAACCAGACATCACGCCAGCCAGTTAAGGCTTCATCGGATAATTGAGTATCCTCTTGCTTACCACTTTGAGACGTGTTTTGGAAAAGTGGGGATTGCTCAGAATTCAGCCCTGACAGTTGAGCATCAATCGCCCGTAAATTTCTCAGCAAATTGTAGAACGCCATAATTTGGGTGTCAGCGCCTTGCTGATTTTTCAAGCGTTCAAGAGAACTTTCAAGATAGTTGAACGCATTCTCAAAACGTGAGTTATGCTGATATGGCTTACGCAGAATTATCGATTGCGAGACTTGTTCACATGCACGAGCCTGCATGGACAGCAATCGCTGACAACGAAACAAAATATCACTATGCCGAAAAGTCTCCCGCAATTTTTGATACTGAACATGAGACGAACTGGCTCGCTCATGAATATCTTGGGCAACAAAATAATAATGCAGTGTGTGACGCGTGCCCCGTTGCCCACGATCGCCTTTCAGACGGCTCAGTAAAGAAATTTTGGCTTGATTGAGCGTGGTAACTAATGCGCTGTTTGCCATGGCAACATCAAACATTGATTGCTTACATTCTTCAGCTTCGGAATCAGGGTCAAACAGGCTGGTTTTGGCATAGAGATATGCAGAAAGCTGTTGGTAACAGCGTGCCAGATTTTCTTGCAAGGGACGAATAGGGAACAGTAAATGCCCCGTTAATGTCAGCAAGTTATACCAAATTGCACCCGTGAGTAATAATAAAGGCTGCTGATACCAAAGAGGAAATATCGACGTACCGAGCATGGTGTAAATAGCAATCAGTAAGGCGCCAAAGGCGATGGTAGCATAGCGCTGTCCAAGGGCACCGAGCAGAATAAAACTACAGGTAGATACCGCTAGCCCAACCATGAAAAGCCACGGGTAAGGAAAAAGCAGTGTGATGGATGTAGAAGCGGCAAAGAAAGAAACTAGGGTAATCATAAGGTTGCGCAGGCGGCCAACTAAACGATCATCCAGATCCGTTAATGCCGCAGCAACAACACCTAATGTCAGGGGGATTGTCATTTTAGGCTCTTCCCCCAATAACCAAGGGACGAGGGTCGTTCCTGTCAGTGCAATAAATATACGGATATAATAGAGGACGTGACTGTTATACAGAAAATGACGGGAGCTGGATAAAACTGTTAGCACAAAATACTCCTAACAACATTTACGTGATCGAGTAGTTCAACAATTTTTAGGTACGGTGCCACGATAATGGAACTCAAATCAACGCAAATGGGCCAACGCCTTGCCCAGCATCCTTATAACAGGGTGCGTTTACTTAACGCGGGTATTGAAGTCAGCGGTGATAAGCACCAGTACCTTATTCCATTTAATCAGTTAATGAGTATTCAGTGTAAGCGAGGGATTGTTTGGGGGGAACTGGAATTTGAATTGTATGACGGAAAAGTTGTTCGGCTGCATGGCACGAAATGGCAGCAAACACAGCACTTTTACCATTATTTATTAAAAGAATGGCAGCAATGGAGCCTTGATATGAGTGATGTCAGTGCTGATGTGTTGGCGGCTCAACTCAATGAAATCAATAAAATTACACAGCAGGATCGCTGGTTCAAAACTGCGGACTTGCTCTCATTACAGCAGCAAATTCAGGAGGCATTTCAGGCGCTCCCTTTGCCATTAGCGCGAATCGAACAATTTGAGAACTGTCGTGATGATTATCGAATGTGTTTGGATTGGCTGAATGAGGGAGGAAAAACGATTAAAACTCTTAACCAGCAATGGATTGAACGCATATTGCAGCAATATGCAGAATTTTTCCAAACTATTGAAACTACGCCACTCAATCGTTCTCAATGCCAGGCGGTCGTTAATGGTGAAAAATCTATATTGGTTTTGGCAGGAGCGGGCAGCGGAAAAACCTCCGTTCTAATTGCGCGTGCAGGGTGGCTGTTATTACGTCAACAAGCGCTTCCTGAGCAGGTTTTGCTGCTGGCTTTTGGCCGTCAGGCCGCTGATGAAATGAATAAACGTATTCAGGAACGCTTGGGAGCAAAAGAGATACAGGCAAAAACATTCCATGCTTTGGCATTGCATATTATTCAGCAAGGTAGCCATACAGCGCCCAAAATGAGTGAATTGGAGACGGATGCACAGAAGCGTCGTGATTTTCTCATCAATGAATGGCAAAAACAGTGCAGTGAAAAAAAAGCACAGGCGAAAGGCTGGCGCGAATGGTTGAATCAAGAGCTGGATTGGCAATTACCTGAGGGGGAATACTGGCATGATAAACAACTCACGATTCGATTATCTGACCGTCTGGAGCGTTGGCTGGAGCTGATGCGAATGCACGGTGGCAGCCAAAAAGAGATGATTGAACAGGCATCTCCTGCTTATGCTGACACATTCCAAAAACGTATACGGCTTATGGCACCCTTGCTGAAGGCTTGGAAATCGGCATTAAAATCTGAGGGTGCTGTGGACTTTTCCGGCCTGATCCATCAAGCCGTGAATATTCTGGAAAAAGGGCGCTTTATCAGCCCATGGAAGCATATTCTGGTGGACGAGTTTCAGGATCTTTCACCATTGCGAGCAAAATTGTTGGCGGCGTTACGAGTACAAAATAAACAAAGCCATCTATTTGCTGTGGGAGATGATTGGCAGGCAATTTATCGCTTTAGTGGTGCGGAATTAATGCTAACAACAGCATTCTCAACCTATTTTGGGGAAGGTGCGGAAAGTGCGGAATGTACTTTGGACACCACTTATCGTTTCAATGATCGCATTGGTGAGATTGCTAACCGCTTTATCCGGCAAAATCCCAATCAATTGAACAAACCGCTCCATAGCCTGACAAAAGGGACTAAAAAATCAGTTGTGATTTTGTCGCAGGAGCAGTTGGAAGCATTGCTGAATAAGATGAGTGGTTATGTCACGAAGCAGGAAACGATTCTGTTGTTGGGGCGTTATCACCATTTCAAACCTGAATTTTTGAAAAAAGCCTCTACACGCTGGCCGAATTTGAATATTGAATTTATGACAATTCACGCATCCAAGGGGCAGCAATCGGACTATGTCATTATCTTGGGATTGCAGCAGGGACAAGATGGTTTTCCAGCGCCGGCAAGGGAATCCGTGTTGGAACAGGTATTATTGCCGCAACCTGAAAACTTTCCCGATGCGGAAGAACGTCGCCTTTTGTATGTTGCACTGACGCGGGCGAAAAAACAGGTATGGTTGATGCAGGAGCCGGACAATCCGTCGGTATTCATTCATCAATTAACACAATTGGGTGTGGCAATCCAAAGCAAGCTATAAGGTCATGGAATATTTTCTTAATCAGGGTTACCACGTCATTCCTGTCAGCCCTAGATTGGCGGATTTTGCACAGTCGGTTGATATGGTTGGCGTGTAATGAAGAAGCGAAATCACTGGCAGAAAATACAGGATTAAATGTTGTGATGGATTGTTGCCCAAAAATTGAGATTCCTCGTTTGGCCATGGAAAAATGAATAAGGCGATGGTTGTCTACTACTCATCGCCTTACTGGGATTGTTTGGATAATAACAGGGGGTTTAATTTCGTAATCGTGGAGCCTGTAGTTGACTACGAATGGATTCAGCCAACTCATCTAGAGAAGATTGTTCTGGATGATCATCTGACGTTTCATAAGCCAATTGAGCTTCTGCCAGATAGGTATGGACTGGCTGCCCATCATCATCTTCCATTACAACGTGATACCACGGGGCTGACCGCAAGGTAGCATTCGATGCTATATCATTTTCCTGTGGCTGTTCTAAAGAATATTCAGCATCAATATCTACAATAACACCTAAATAACCTAGCAGTTTATGTCGTACTTGCTGACCGATACCGAATTTGCTGGCGATCATCATATAGTCACCTCCAAAGAAACCTTGCAAAGATTCTTATATAAGGGCAGTAAGGTAAATTTCAAGTGCATACCCGGTAAACGGAATTTTTTGTAACCAAACAAGATGGCATGTGACTGCCACCTCATAATTTCAGGTTAGCTGTTGCATATATAAAATACAATACTAAAAGTAGGTTTGACGTGCCAACGTTCGTATTATCTTGTCAGGAGGGAGGACGAAATAATGGCTATAAAGGGTATGACTATTTATGTTTATGGGCGGGTACAGGGAGTCGGCTTCCGTTATCAAACTTATTGTTGGGCAAAGAAAAATAAACTAGTGGGATATGTTCGCAATATGAATGATGGTAGTGTCAAAATTGTTGCTTGTAGTAGTGATGAGCAACTTAAAAAGCTGGCACATTGGCTGGAGCAGGGAGGGCCACCGGGAGCTAAGGTTGAGCACTTTAAATCTCAGCTTTGTGGAGTGGAGGAGGAGATGACTGATTTTAGCATCCGTCATTAGCGGCGGATGCTGATAGGTCAGATACATTTTACCGGTTTTGGGAGGCCTGCAATTTTGGTTGCCTGTTTTGCAGGCCCCTTAGGAAACAGACGATAGAGATAACGGCTATTTCCTTTTTCCTCACCATATTTTTGTGAAATTGCTTTGACTAACATACGAATAGCGGGAGAAGTATTAAATTCTTCGTAGAATTTACGTACAAAACGTATGACTTCCCAATGCTGTTCGGTCAAGGTGATATCTTCCTGTTCGGCAAGTAGTGACGCCATATCTTCTTGCCAGTCACTGCTGTTTTTCAGATAACCTTGTGCATCAGTTTCGATCGCACGATCTTTAAATACCAACATAACTCTTTAACCATCCAATAACGATGGGAGCAATTTAGCAAAAATCACCATTATTCCCAAGAAAGATCGCCAAATCTGCTGAAGAAATAAGCCAATGGATAGTAATGTGAGTAATTTGACGGCAGTTGAACAGATAAGTACTTTACATTGAGAACAGTGATGTTTATAGTGCTCGACATCGCGGAGGGGTGGCCGAGCGGCTGAAGGCAGCGGTCTTGAAAACCGCCGATGGGAAACCATCCGAGAGTTCGAATCTCTCCTCCTCCGCCACTTCTACTTCTCGCAACGTCTCCTAAAGTCTTCTTTCCTCAGTAAAATCAAAGAAAACTTCAATATCTAACTCTCCCAAGGTCTAGCGTCGTCTTCCTAAATCTATGCAATTTGTTGTATAGTTTTTTGTATAGAAATTCCCTCTACAATTTTCCTATACAATATTGGTGATTTATGAAGCTGACAGACATGGCAATCAAGCGAGCCAAGCCAAAAGAAAAATCATATATGCTGGCGGACGGTAACGGGCTATCTTTGTTAGTTGAAACTAATGGGTCTAAAGGTTGGCGCTATCGTTATCAGTTCACAGGTAAAACTAAAATGATATCGTTAGGTATCTACCCAGTTGTAACTCTCACTGAGGCAAGAGCTAAAAGAGATGAGGCTAGAAAACAGGTAGCTAACGGCATCAATCCGAGTGAGGCCAGAAAAGCGGAGAAAGTCGCATCAATTAGCCAGTCTGAGAATACATTTAAAAATATCGCTCTCGAATGGTACGAAGGTAGAAAAGATAGATGGTCTGTCGGTTATCGTGACGACATGATGGACGCATTCGAAAAAGATGTGTTTCCTTATATAGGTGATCGCCCGATTGCTGACATTAAACCAATGGAACTACTCGAAGTGCTTTCTGTTATGGAAAAGCGCGGCACAACTGAGAAATTGAAGAAAGTCCGTCAGCGTTGCGGTGAAGTTTGGAAGTACGCCATTATTACGGGCAGGGCGGAGTATAATCCAGCGCCAGATTTAGCTAGTGCCTTTGTTCCTCATAAGCGTGAACACTACGCACATCTTTCAGTAAGCGAGTTACCAGAATTCCTTTCTTCTATAGATAAATATATGGGAAGCCAGATTGTTAGAGTGGCTTTACGGATTCTTATATTAACCGGAGTTCGACCAGGTGAATTAAGAAAGGCTGAGTGGTCAGAAATTAATTTTGATATTGGTATATGGGAAATTCCGGCCGAAAAAATGAAAATGCGCCGCCCTCATATAGTGCCATTGTCTGAACAGGTTATTGAGTTACTGAAACAGATACACCCAATCAGCGGTAGTTATCAATATATTTTTCCTAGCCGTACTGATTATAGAAAGCATATATCTGATATGGCATTAAATACGATGATTAGGCGTATGGGTTATAGCGGTAGAGCCACAGGTCACGGTTTTAGGCACACCATGAGCACTATATTGCACGAACAAGGCTACAACACCGCATGGATTGAAGCACAGCTTGCTCATGTTGATAAGAACAGCATTCGAGGAACCTACAATCACGCCCAGTATTTAGATGGTCGTAGGGAAATGCTGCAGTGGTATGCCGACTACATGGAAACACTCGAACGAGGTGAAAATGTGATACATGGCAAATTTGGGAAGAGTATTTAACTGGACAAATAGACAGTTATAATTGTCTTTAGTAGACTATCCAAGACATTAAAGAATAAAGCTATGCCTAGGCTGATCTCCGAAAACTAGTACACCTCTACTAGCTGGCATAGCTCCTACTAAAAGAGGGCGAGAGGTGACGTATGGATGTTACATCGATTGATTTTGATTTAATCAATTATCATGCAGGAGAAACTCTTCAGTTTTACTGGGATATAAGGTTGTGCATGTTAGCTTCTCGCACAGTAAGCAGCGATTCCATTGAGGATAAAATGGAATCGGCAAAAAAATGTGAGAAGATTTTAGAAAAGTTTGCATTTGATATGAAAATTAATGAGTCACATAAGATTATTAATGATTTCATATCCACAATATCTATTAATAGAGCACTTGAATTGCTTGGCATATACGCAATTAACTTGAAGATGCGGGTTTTAAAATCTGGAAGTTATCAGTCAACCGAGTGGTGAGTTCTTTCGCTTTTTCTGGCAATGTGACATGAAAAAAGTGGCGCAGCGTTTCACGGAATGTTTTGGTATCCGGAAAATAGACATTGTTTCGTACCTGCTCATTCACATACTTCCATAATCGCTCAATCGGGTTGAGATTAGGGCTGTAAGGCGGCAGGTAGTGCAACTCAATATTCAAAACCTCGGCAAAAAATTGGACGACTCCGGAACGGTGATAACCCGCACCATCCAGAATAATGTGGATTTTTTGCGAAAGTGGATAGGTTTCCCGGATTGAGCCGAAAAAAAGGACGACATTTTTCGCGTTAATCGTCGGATATTCACGAACAATAGTCTCTTCAATCCGTTGTAAATTAAGGGCACCCATGATGTTGAGTCGAGTACGACTGCCTGTGGTTTCAACCACTTTGACGTGCTTCCGCCCGCTCTTCATCCAGCCATAACTTAATTTTGTGGACAGGGTCGGGTGAACCGCATCAATAAATAAAATAGGCGCATTCTGGCCACATTCTTCTTTCAGCGCGTTGTAGGTTTCAATAAACTGTTGCTGTTTATCCGCATCAAATTTATGCGGAGCACCCATTGGCTTCTTGTAGCTGAAACCTTGACGGTGAAGCCATTTCGTCATTCCTGCGACAGTGAAAGTCACCTGCCATCGTGCCCGAACATAGGCCACAATTTGTGCGGTAGTGTGCATCAAATTTGCCATCAGATACTCAACTAATTCTGTTGTTTGTTCGGCAGACAAACGGCTTTCAGAGCCCCCATTTTCAGGGGCGAGTTTTTCCTCAGAGAAGTAATCTTTCAGATGGCGGCTCACCGTACTTTCATGGATCCGCAAAGCCTGAGCAATCATCTGGGCAGTCCAGCCTTCTGAGGCCAAAAGCACGGCCTTGATGCGGTCACGTACTCGTCCATCGCGAGTCGTATCATGCATCAATTCGAGGGCGTCTTTTTGGGCATCTGTTAGATTAATTTTCATGGGCGCAATCATGATCTGATACAAATGAAAAATCAAGCATCTTCAATGACGACGGGTATAGGCCAAACGTCACCTTTCAAGATGATGAATATGTACTCATTTTTTGAAGGAAATCCTACATTACCAGAAAAAAACCCACAAGATATATTGGACACACACTTTTATATTGTAGTCGTTGGAGATTTTGAAAGTGCTTATGACATAGATATAAACCATAAAAAATGGTGGAGCAAAGTACTGCAATATTTCCATTAAAAAGAATGGCGATTTATATCGCCATTCTTATGTATTTACCTTCCTTGAATCTAAAATGCTGCGCTACTGCGGTATACTTTAGCTAATGAAATTAATATTTACATGTTAGACCACTGACTACTGGCCTTAAACAGCATACCAATACCGGTAGTAGGGTATGTAATGCCCGTGCCGTGGGTTGTGAGAACGACTTTAATGGTCGGCGTTGTATTGGCGGGGATGGTTATAGGGGGTGTAAACAACGTGCCGGAAATACACTGCGGGACGCTATCAGAAGACTCCATGAAAAAGTTTTGCCCAGCCACATGCGCATTATTAACGTATACCGAAACGGATGCCTCCCCCGAACCACCCAAAGATCCGACGTAACGCTGAGTCATTATCGATCCATAAATAAAAACCCGATCAAACGGCATAGATTCCGTTAGTCTTTTATGAAAAAAAATGCTGTCACGGTTGCCTAATGATACATTCCCCAACGTAACAGACACAACGTCACCCACAATTTTGGTCGCATATACTGCGCCGGAAAAATAGCCATCAGCGCCCTTTATTGTTCCGGTGAACGTGCCACTGGTTGCATGTATCTCCCCGCGAACAATAACATGGTTGAATTCTGCCGAGCCGCCTTTGTCAATTTTCCACCCTGCCCGACCCGTGATATAATTTCTGGATTGGATGTAATTGCCAATTTTGGCATTGGTAATACTGCCATCTTCTATAAATCCATCCCGAATAAACAACTGACCATTTTTAGCTGCCACAAAGGGTTCGAATTTGTTATTTGCGGGATTGACGAAGGTAAAATTATTGGCATTAAAACCAATATCCGTTCTCACTTGACCATTCACCATCTGAGCACCAATAACCATCCCCGCTCCGTGATAATTTCCGCTGGCATCTTTGATACCCACTTTAATGTCCCATGTTGCCAATGCGGTGACTTCTTTCAGGTCAAAAACCGTCTGTATGGTATACTATACCGCTGCCCAGCTCTTATCGGCCGTTGCCTTGACCGTATCAATCTTTTCAGCCAACGATTTTGTCTCAGTCACAGTGAAGTTCCGAACCTTGACAATTTCCGATTTCATTTCCCCGTTCTGGCGCATAAAGTATTGACTGTTGCCATTCGCGGCGGCGGAATTAATCAACATTCCTTCAATGTTGGTATCAATCTGCTCCTGCAACTGCTGGCCTGCTGTGTTGGAAAGGAACTCATTACCAGCCGCATCAATGATCCAGTTCGCATCCGAAGACGACTCCCCACGAGTGAACGCCGTCCACGGGGATTGATTAGGACATCCAGCAGTTCGAGGGGTTTTATATCTGCTATTGGCCTATTACCAATATAAGGAAAGACGTCATTTTCAAAGCACTCATCATGTCAGCGCGATACCCTGCTGACCACCTATCCTTACGTTTTTCGTACCATTCACGAGTAATTTTTTCAAAAGTATTTTCAGACATGATGACACTCTCCCTCTTCTTCTGCTTTCTATTTTCAGAAGGATTAATGCCATCAGCAATCATAGAACGGCACCCTGCTGTCCTTTTCCTTGCCTCTGCTAAAGGTACTTCAGGATAAGTGCCTAAAGATAACATCTTCTGCTTACCTTCAAAGCGATAACGGAATCGCCAGCCTCTAGATCCGTTCGGTTCTATCAATAACCAAAGCCCATTTCCATCAGATAGCGTATAAGATTTTGCTTCTGGCTTGGCTCTCTTGATTGCCACGTCTGTTAGCTTCATCATTTCACCCGTGTGTATAGGAAGATGTGTATAGGAAAAACTATACACAAAACTATGCACAATTTCATGTCGCTTTCAGGAGATGTTAGGAGACTTGGAGTTATCGTTATCTATTGATTTTTCTATGAAAAGAAGACTTTAGGAGACGTTGCGAGAGGGAGGAGAGAACAATACACAACACCTATTATAATGATAAATAATAACTAATTAAATTCTAATTTTCATTCTATACCCGTCGTCATTGAAGATGCTTGATTTTTCATTTGTATCAGATCATGATTGCGCCCATGAAAATTAATCTAACAGATGCCCAAAAAGACGCCCTCGAATTGATGCATGATACGACTCGCGATGGACGAGTACGTGACCGCATCAAGGCCGTGCTTTTGGCCTCAGAAGGCTGGACTGCCCAGATGATTGCTCAGGCTTTGCGGATCCATGAAAGTACGGTGAGCCGCCATCTGAAAGATTACTTCTCTGAGGAAAAACTCGCCCCTGAAAATGGGGGCTCTGAAAGCCGTTTGTCTGCCGAACAAACAACAGAATTAGTTGAGTATCTGATGGCAAATTTGATGCACACTACCGCACAAATTGTGGCCTATGTTCGGGCACGATGGCAGGTGACTTTCACTGTCGCAGGAATGACGAAATGGCTTCACCGTCAAGGTTTCAGCTACAAGAAGCCAATGGGTGCTCCGCATAAATTTGATGCGGATAAACAGCAACAGTTTATTGAAACCTACAACGCGCTGAAAGAAGAATGTGGCCAGAATGCGCCTATTTTATTTATTGATGCGGTTCACCCGACCCTGTCCACAAAATTAAGTTATGGCTGGATGAAGAGCGGGCGGAAGCACGTCAAAGTGGTTGAAACCACAGGCAGTCGTACTCGACTCAACATCATGGGTGCCCTTAATTTACAACGGATTGAAGAGACTATTGTTCGTGAATATCCGACGATTAACGCGAAAAATGTCGTCCTTTTTTTCGGCTCAATCCGGGAAACCTATCCACTTTCGCAAAAAATCCACATTATTCTGGATGGTGCGGGTTATCACCGTTCCGGAGTCGTCCAATTTTTTGCCGAGGTTTTGAATATTGAGTTGCACTACCTGCCGCCTTACAGCCCTAATCTCAACCCGATTGAGCGATTATGGAAGTATGTGAATGAGCAGGTACGAAACAATGTCTATTTTCCGGATACCAAAACATTCCGTGAAACGCTGCGCCACTTTTTTCATGTCACATTGCCAGAAAAAGCGAAAGAACTCACCACTCGGTTGACTGATAACTTCCAGATTTTAAAACCCGCATCTTCAAGTTAATTGCGTATATATATTTATCCTCTTTATCATATAAAACCACAAAAATAGGCTCTTTCTCCATTATGGTTAGATAAATCCCAAATAAATTAATAGGTTCCGGCTTGTAATATTTGGCGTAATAGTCACTTTCACCAGAGTTAACTTCGCTCAGCGTGTCACTTTCTTTAAAAAAAGTAACATGTGATAAAAAATCTATGGTCCCCACCTTTTTTGCAACACTGATTTTTGATTGATGTTGGCTTGCTTAAATCTATCCGGCGTCACTATGGGCAGGGATGCCCGCGCCTCGATGAGTTCCGCACCTGATAAGCCTAAAAATCTATGGTCCCCACCTTTTTTGCAACACTGATTTTTGATTGATGTTGGCTTGCTTAAATCTATCCGGCGTCACTATGGGCAGGGATGCCCGCGCCTCGATGAGTTCCGCACCTGATAAGCCTAAAAAACCGCACGGCTTCAGAGAGCCATTTTTTATGTCAGGATTCCATCAGGTCGATAAGCCGTTCATGTCATCAATAATCAGTCTTCGCAAAACCAGATTGGGAACTGCTTTAATTAACGATTAACCTGCCAGTCAGACTGGCGTCGTCGTTACCTTTCGAACACAGTTTGCCGTGTTGTGATTGCCCAGGCTATCCGGGCTAATTTGTTGGCCAGCGCACAGGCCACAACATTTGAGTGTTTTCGCTCAAGCTGAGCCTTTACCCATTCAGCCAGCCTTCCTGACTGATAATCGATTCTCTGGATAAAGACTCTGGCGCACTGGACAAGTAACCGTCGCAGATTTTTGTCTCCGCGTTTACTTATCCCTAAAAGCGTATTTTTGCCACCCGTGCTGTACTGGCGTGGTACCAGACCGGTTGAAGCAGCAAAATCCCGGCTACAGCCATACTGCTTACCATCGCCCAGCTGCGATGATAAGACGCTGGCAGTTATCGGACCCACGCCCGGTATTGTCTGAAGACGCTGTCCTGTTTCATCACGTCTCAGCTCCTGCTCCAGTGCCGTCTCAAGCTCGGTGAGCTGTTCGACAAGATAAAGATAATGGGCATGTAAGCGCATCAGCAACTGTGCCAGATAGGGAGGAAGTTCGTTCTCTGCCAAGACGGTTGAAAGTCTTTTTATCACGGCGGTTCCGATCGGCATACTGATGCCAAATTCCAGTAAAAAAGCGTGCATCTGATTAGTGGTTTTAACCCTGTCTCTGACCAGTGATTCTCTGACCCGATGCAGGGCGCGCATAGCTTGTTGCGCCTCTGTTCGTGGTTGCACAAATCGCATGGAGGGACGAGATGCAGCTTCGCATATGGCTTCAGCATCCACAAAATCGTTCTTGTTGCTCTTTACAAAAGGACGAACAAATTGTGGAGAAATCAGCTTCGCTTCGTGACCAAAAGCAGCGATCCGGCGAGCCATAAAGTGAGCACCGGCGCAGGCTTCCATTACAACAGTCGCTGATGGCGATCCCGCTAAAAACTCCATCAGTCTGGCGCGGGTAAATTTTTTACGCAGCAGGGCCTTTCCTGATTTGTCCTGACAGTGAACGTGGAAAGAATGTTTGCCGAGATCAATACCAATAAGCGTAACGTTTTGCATGATGGTCTTCTCCTGAAAGAAACACCCTGCCAGCATACCGCTCACAGGGTGGTGGGGACCATCTCATTAACCACCATAAGAAAAGTATGATCAGCATAAAATATAAAATATACTTTGCTGTTTTTTTTACAATCATAAATAAATCACTCTATCCTTTGGCAGCGGAGAAATCCATAAAACATCTGAAAAAACAATAAAATCCCCTCCTTTATTGTGTTTCTTTTGCCATTCTCTGAAATTTCTATTATATACAGGGACGTGCTCTGAATATTCCCCTGTCGCTAACTCCCTCCACATATTATCGTTATAAAAACCCATGTATACAGCTGTTTTTACTTTACTTAAAACCCCATCCCTGCTCCAGACCCCAAGGAATTGGTCATGTATTAAATGATTAGATTAGGTATTAAAAATAATGTTCACGTTCAATAAAGGTTCCTATCACTTTATCGTGCATTTCTTCCGATTTTGAATACCCAATGGTTTTTCTATTCAGCCTTTTGATTCGGGTACGATGCGTTAAATTCGTTCTCTCTATACGCTGAGTAAACGCCTTTCCAGTCAAGTGCTCTTCCTCGGGAAGTGGGTCATAAACAACATAGTCATCCGTGCAGTAAAACCGAATAGTAAAGGAAGATAAGAGGGTAAGCAGCTTGTCTAACGTTTTTCGACTGCGATCGCCAAAAACATGAGCCACTATTCGCTTCAGGCGGGGTTCCCAAGCATACCAAAGCCAGCGTTGGTTTTTCTTATTGCCGACAAACGACCATTGCTCGTCGATTTCACAGACAATCTGGATGCCACATTCCGCAAGGGGAAGTGTCGTTACGTTTCGGGGTCTGAGGTTTTTAATGTTTTCATGACGGTGGCGGTGGCGACTTTTAGGATCCGAGCGGTGTCACGAATTCCCCCGTTATTCATCGCGATATCGACAATCTGTTCTTTAACGCCGGGTTTGCAGGCCTGATAGGTATACGCCAACTGAAAGACCTTACAGCAGCTATAACAGCGATAACGAGGATGTCCGCCATTTCCTTTCCCATGTCCTTTGACCTGTTCTGATTTGTGGCAATAACGGCAATAGACATCAACTTTGGCCATACTTCATCCTTAAAAAGCCGGAAGCATATCACAGCAACTAACCATTTAATACATGACCGGAATTCTGGCTCTCTGGCAGAAATAAGCAATATCAATGAGTTAAGTTAAAGGGGAGGATTGTCCCCTTTAAACTCATAGTTTTATCAGGGGGATATGGATTTTATTAATTTCCAAACAGCCATTCCATGCCATCCTAATCAGAAGTTCTCTCCAGTATTGATGAACCTATTTTATGGATGTTCACAGGCGGAGAAGTAGCCCGCCTTCATAAACTGATAAAGTCGCTTTCAAAACATAATGATTGGAGGTAATACTATGTACGATTGGTCTGGAGCTGTTCCTGCTAAACTTGAAAAAGGCCAACCCACAGGGCTTATCCTCAAGGCGGGAGATGTTATATCTATTGTTGCTAAGGGATGGGTGAAGTATGGCCATCCAGACAACTACTGGGCAGCACCTCAGGGTACTTTACCTAAAAAACCGACGCTACACGACACACTCATTGCTAAAATCGGTAATAAAACCTACGGAATAGGGAATGGTGTGCTTCATAAAACGGTTCCTGAGGATGGGGAGTTAATATTTGTGTTCTTTGACTCCCCAGGTAATTACGGTGATAATTCTCGTGAATTCCTTGTTAATGTAAAAATAGAGTCACGCTATTCTCCTCTCGAAGAAATAAAAAAATAACTAAAATTCTAACCCGCAACTTTCTGCGGGTTCATATCAATCATGCAAATCACACATCGATAATATAACTAACGATACTGTTTCGGTCATGACTTCAAAGCGTTAATTTGATATTCTTGTACTTTTTAATGGGATATCATCATGACTGTTACGATAGAAGTGACTTGTCGATATTGCGACCAAGCAGAACCTGTACGCAAACACGGAACAGGTAAGGCCGGCTTCCCTCGCTACTATTGCAAAGGTTGCCAAAGAACCTTTCAACTCAACTATCGTTACAACGGCCATAAACCGGATATGAAAGAAAAAATTGTGGATATGGCAATGAATGGCTCTGGCGTGAGAGACACAGGCCGTGTATTAGGTCTCGGTATCAATACGGTGATGCGGACATTAAAAAACTCTCGCCAAAACAAGTAACATCGCGATAGATCGCTTATGACGATGTCACACTTATCTGTGAATTGGATGAGCAGTGGTCTTTTATAGGCAATAAAAAGTAACGTCATTGGCTTTGGTATGCTTTTGATACGAAAAGGAAACAAGTCATCGCCCATGTCTTTGGCCCCCGAACGGATGCAACCTGCCGAAAATTGCTCAACTTATTGGTGCCTTTTAATATTCGTTTCATCACGACCGATAACTGGGGAAGTTATGCCGGAAAAAATATCTGGTAGGCAAAATTTTTACCCAACGTATAGAGTGGCATAATCTCAGTCTGCGAATTCATATCAAAAGGTTGGCAAAAAGAACCATTTGTTACTCACGTTCAATGGAAATCCACAAAAAACTCATTGGCGCATATATTGAAAAACATTATTACAACCCTTTGGAGTCATGACCCGGTAACTTATTGCAAATATAACTAAACTGATCATTTTATAATGATAAGAAAACTATCGTTAATATTTAGTAAGTGATGATAATCATTAGTTTGATAATTATATATTATGTTTAAATATTTAAATATTTAGAATTATATTCATTAATTTCATCTATATATAATGACATTCAGTAAATATTTCTCAATATTTTGGTGTAATATTCTAAATATTAATATTTATCGATTTATTATGTTGATCTATATGACATTAAGGCTACTATTGTCTTGTCTTATCTGTGATTTGCCAAACAAACCCTTGAACTGGCCACGTAAGAGGGTGACTGGATAAAAGATAATGATTATAGGTACTCTACATGCTGCATGAGTATCTATTAAGTTAATGAACTAACTTCCCTATCGTATTGTATCAGTCGGGGGAATTGTTTTTGTGTATTGATTAATGAGGTTTAATTTAATGAAATTCAAGCTGATTATTTCTTCTTTATTTGTATCTTCTTTATTTGCTACAACTGCAAATGCAACTATTGGTACGGTTAACTTTAAAGGTGAAATAACGGATAAAACGTGTGAAATTGATGCCGCTTCTGCAAATCAAACGGTGAATATGGGTAAAGTTAGTGTTAAAGAATTTTCTGGTGAAAATAAAGTTGCGGCAGCAACAAAATTCAGTATTAAATTAACTGAATGCCCAACCGAAATTAAAAATGCGCTTGTTAAATTTGATGGTTCTTCTCATGAAAGCAAAGGCAAACTTTTAGCTCTGACAACAGACAGCAAAAATGCCAAGGGCGTTGCTATCGGTATTTATGAAGATAACTCAGACAATCTGGTTGGTTTATATAAAGATTCTAAATCATATGCAATTGAAAAAGGGGCAGCAGAGTTGCCATTTATTGCTAAATACGTAGCGACGAGTGACAATGTTTCCGCAGGTTCGGCTAATGCGGTAGCGCGTTTTACTGTAGTGTATAACTAATAAATCACGGTATTCCACACTTAAATATAAGGCAGGGATGCCTTATTTAATTAAATACATTAATCATGATTGATTGGAGAAACGACTGTGCAGTGTCATCGTTTGTTGATAATGATGTTTTTATATTTTTTCAGTAGTCATTTTGCAATGGCGGGTGGTGTGGTTATTGGAGGAACTCGTGTTGTTTACTTAAGTGATAAGAAAGAGGTTTCTGTATCTGTCAATAACTTAGAGAAAGAATCTGTTTACCTTATTCAGAGCTGGATTCAGGATGAAAATGAGAAAACAAAAACTCCATTTATCGTGACACCTCCTTTATTTAAGTTACCCGCAAATAACGAAAATATTTTGCGGATTATTAAAGTGAGTGATGGATTGCCAATGGATAGGGAGTCTATATTCTGGCTGAATGTGACATCTATTCCTGAAACTGTAAAATCAAATGCAGATGTCAATCAGTTACAGATTGTTGTTAACTCGCGATTAAAACTATTTTACCGCCCTACACAACTGGAAGAAAATTCGGGGGAGGCTTATAAGCGTATCAAGTTCAGGAAAGAAAATGGTGTATTAATTGCAGAGAATTCGACACCTTATTTTATTTCTTTTTCACATCTAAAAGTGGACGGAAAAGAAGTCGAAGGGGCGGGAATGGTTAACCCCTTCAGCCAAGCAAATTGGCCATTGCCTGTCAAAAATGCGAAAAGTGTCAGCTGGAAAGCAATCAATGATTACGGTGGAGTCACACAGGAAGAATTCGCAGGTCTTTAGGCTATTTATTAATTTTCATTAGATTGTCAGAATATTGAATATGTCAAAAAATATAAAGCATAATATTGCCAAGAGATTATGCGAAGGCAAGTATTATCGATTATGGCTGTCTATATTTATTATGATAGGGAGTTTTTCTTATCATTTTAAATCTTATGCTGAAAATAATTTCAACATCCATGCGCTGAGAATAGGAGATAATTTTCCTGATGATATTGATCTTTCTATTTTTAATACTTCCACGCAACCTCCTGGTAAATATTGGGTCGATACCTATTTGAATAAAGAAAGTATTGATACGGGTAATGTTGAATTTATTTTAAATGATGGTGAACTGCGGCCAAAACTCACTGTGCAAAAATTGCAGGATTTAGGGGTGAAAATCAATGCTTTTCCGGTGTTGATGAATTTACCGTCAGAAGAGGTGATTACTAATATCAGCGAGTATATTCCTTCAGCCAGCACGAAGTTTGATTTTAATCGACAACGGCTGGATATCAGCATTCCTCAAATTGCGCTGAATCATCAGGTGAGAGGTTATATTTCGCCTGAGTCATGGGATCAGGGAATGACGGCTTTATTGGTTAACTACCATTATAGTGGGTCAACAAACTGGCAGGATAATCGGAGAACCAATCAGAACAATTATTTAAATCTGCAAACCGGCGTTAATTGGCAGGCATGGCGTTTGCGAAATTATTCCACTTATACCAGCCAGCACAAAAATTGGCGGAGTATTAAATCTTATCTTCAACGTGATATTCATGCTCTCAAAGGACAGTTGATCGTCGGTGATAGTTTCACGCCTTCTTATCTTTTTGATGGGATAGAATTTCGCGGGATTCAGCTTGCTTCTGACGAAAATATGCTGCCGGACAGTATGAAAGGTTTTGCACCGGTTGTAAGCGGGATTGCTCAAAGTCATGCTCAGGTCACAATCAAGCAGAATGGCTATGTGATTTATCAGACCTATGTTGCACAGGGGCCATTTGTATTAACCGATCTTTATCCAACCACCACCAGTGGGAATTTAGAAATCATTATCAAAGAAGCGGATGGCCGGGAACGTCGTTTTATACAACCGTTTTCTGCTGCACCCATTATGCTGAGGAAAGATAGCCTGAAATATTCGCTGACAATGGGACATTATCGCTCACCCTACAGCCGCAGTCGCAAACCTTATTTCTTTCAAGGTACTTTGATCTACGGGCTTCACAATAATCTCACCGCATATGGTGGTGTCATGTTATCCCGTGATTATCAATCTATGGTGTTAGGTTCAGGAATCGATTTGGGCAATGTCGGCTCGCTTTCTTTTGATGCTACCCATGCTAATACCCAATTGCCATCAGACAAAAAATCCCAAGGGCAGGCTTACCGACTACAGTATTTGAAAGCGCTTTCACTGACAGGAACGAATTTAACTGTGGCAGGGTATCGCTATTCGACTAAAGGTTTTTACGATTTCGATGATGCCAATCATGCTGATAACCTCAATAGCAACCATCGGTTGTTTGGCCGTATCAATAAGAAAAGCAAACTACAAGTGCAAGTTAATCAAATATTGGGGGATTTCGGCGGATTGTATGTCACGGCATTCCAGCAGGATTACTGGGGGCAGAGTAGTCATGAACGTGGTCTCGGTGCGGGTTATAACATGAGTCACCGTGGTATCAATTACGGCTTGAATTATACCTATAGCCGCACTCCCGACTCTGGCAATCATGACCAATTATTCTCATTCAGTGTTCATGTGCCTCTCGACCGCTGGCTGAAAAATAGTTGGGCCAGTTACAGCCTGACTTCAGGTAAAAACAGCCCCGCTTCGCAACAGGTCAGCCTGAATGGTACGGTACTGGAGGATAATAACCTGCACTACAGCCTGCAACAGAGTTATACCAATCAAGGGGATGGCGTCAGTGGAAATATTTATGCCGGGTATAAGGGAGCCTATGGTCGGCTCAATGCCGGTTATAACTATCAACACCACGGCAGGCAGATGAATTACGGTGTCAGTGGGGGAATTATTGCACACCCTTACGGTCTGACTTTCTCCCAGGAACTGGGCGAAACGGCGGTATTGGTTCGAGCCGAAGGCGCAAAAGGCGTCAAGGTAGCCAATAATACGGGCGTTACTACTGACGGGAACGGCTACGCCGTTGTACCTTATGCCAGCAGTTACCGAAAAAACCGGGTCGCACTTGATCCTCATTCTTTTGCTGATGATGTTGATATTGATATCAATACGCAATTTGTTGTTCCGACAAAAGGTGCGCTTACTCTGGCTAATTTTCAGACACGAATTGGCAGCAGGGTATTGATGTTTCTTTCATACCAAGGTCAGTCAGTGCCTTTTGGTGCCATTGCTACGTTGGAGAAACAGCATGATCTCGACAAGCCCAGCAGCACAATTGTCAGTAGTGAAGGGCAAGCCTATTTCACGGGAATGCCGACCCGTGGAAAGTTACAGGTTAAATGGGGCTCTCAGAATACCAAAACGTGTCTAGCCAATTATACCTTGCCGGAAAAGCAAACATTATCAGGCCATCCTCTATCTGGCATTAATACAATGAAGGTGAATTGTGAATAACACCGTATCAGGATCAGGCTTATGCTGATTTTCCGTCAAAATTATCGATTTTTACTGGCAATATTTATCCTGCTGGTGAGTTTAGCTGCTGATGTTTATGGCAGTGAGGGAAGTTGCCGGATTAAAGATGAAAGGAAACAACAGGATTTATCTGCCGTGTTTCAACCGAAGGTGTTTATTTCCAGAAACGATATGCCTGGAGCTGTGATTTATCGACATCCGGTTATTTCAAACCCACAAGATATATTGGGGATTCATTGCGATAAACCAGAGAAAATATCATGGAAATTTATTGGCTATACACCAACCAGTAGCAGAAATGATGATACTTATGATTCAGGCGTGTCTGGGATAGGCATACGGATGTATGGTTCTAATATAGAACTGATTAAGACAAACCCCAAAACAGGGACTGGCCCGATTAAAAATGGGATGATTCAAGCTTATGTAGGTTCTACTATTGTGCATACTTATCATATTCATGATGCACTGGTCACAACTGAAAGCTGTATTTTGGCTAAAGAGAATATTATTGTCCCTATGGGATCAATCGGGATGTGGGAATTGTCAGGTAATCCGCGCACTGCGGGAGCACAAGATTTCAGTATTGATCTGGATTGTGACGACAATATTCCTATTACGCTAAAATTTGAGGGAAATACAGTGTCAAATGACAACCGTATTTTAGCGCTTGATCAGAGAGGGAGTAACTCTACGGCCGGAGGAATTGGTCTTCAGATTCTGTATCAGGATCAACCGGTAATGATAAATTCTGTTTTAAAGGTTGGCACCAGCCCGATGGGAATTTACTCGGTTCCTTTCAAAGCTCACTATATACAGATAGAAAATATGATCACCGCAGGTCAAGCCAACGCCACCGCAAAGGTATCCATCATTTATAATTAAGTCCGTATTACCAGCCATAATCTCCTTTTATGGCTGGGCTTTACCCTTTCTTATTCATCCCTTCTCTTTTTTTTGGCCGAAAACGCCCGATTTTATTGGCGATTGACCTTATGTGCTCCCAGTTTGCAGGGGAAATATTGCTAATTAAATGACAATTTATTGAACTAAGATAAAGAAATCGTTTTTACGGGTATTACGATAAAGAAAGCCTTATATAATGTGCTCTATTTTTTTGAACCTTATTTTTTGATTTGAAAGGAAGTTCTCGGGCATCGATATGTCAAACAGCGTACTTAACCGCCGTTGGGCGGAACTTCTATTGGAAGCACTGACCCGGCATGGATTGCGTCATGTTTGTATTGCCCCTGGTTCCCGATCCACGCCATTGACATTATCAGCCGCAGGGAACGCTAAACTGATCTGCCATACTCATTTTGATGAGCGGGGATTAGGGTATTTGGCGCTGGGTCTGGCGAAGGCGAGTAAAGAACCGGTTGCCGTTATCGTGACGTCAGGAACTGCGGTTGCCAACCTCTATCCCTCCTTGATTGAAGCCGGTCTGACAGGTGAGCAGCTGGTATTTCTCACTGCCGACAGGCCACCGGAATTAATTGATTGTGGTGCGAATCAGGCTATTCGCCAGATCGGTATTTTTGCCTCCCATCCCACTCAGGCGCTTTCACTGCCGCGGCCGACCACAGAAATTTCTGCCAGTTGGCTGGTCTCTGTCGTTGATAATGGCATGTCGAACTTAAAACAAGGGAGCCTGCATATTAATTGCCCGTTTGCTGAACCTTTGTATGGCAATGATGTGATCGCGTATCAAGATTGGCAACAAACATTGGGAGAATGGTGGCAGGGTAATCAACCGTGGCTTAGGCAGTCAGAAACTTATGTTACATCTACAGTGCGGGATTGGGGTTTGTGGCAGAACAAGCGGGGCGTTGTACTGACTGGCCGGATGAATGCAGAAGAAGGCCCGCTCGTTGCACAGTGGTCAAGAAAAATGGGCTGGCCACTGATCAGTGATGTGCTGTCCCAAACTGGGCAACCGTTGCCTTGTGCTGACTTATGGCTGAATCATCCCCGTGTTCAGGAAATTCTGGCACAGGCGCAATTGGTGATTCAATTCGGCTCCAGCCTGACTGGAAAAAGACTGTTGCAATGGCAGGCTGAATGTCAGCCGGAAGAATTCTGGATTGTTGATCCGATTGTCGGCAGGCTTGACCCAGCTAATCACCAAGGACGGAAATTTACTTGTTATGTGGCTGATTGGCTTCGGGAACATTCTGCTGACTCCACGCAAGAGTCTACTTCTTTTGGTTGGGCAGATGAATTGACTTCATGGTCAGAGCAAGCACTTGAATGTGTCAACGCCAGATTAGATGGAAAATTTGGTGAGGCGGCAGTGGCGTATCAACTGCATCGATTACTGCCAGAACAGGGGCAGTTGTTTGTCGGTAATAGTTTGATTGTCCGTCTGATTGATGCATTGGGGCAGCTCCCCGCAGGTTATCCGGTTTACAGCAATCGTGGTGCAAGTGGTATTGATGGGCTGATCGCAACAGCCGCAGGAGTACAAAGGGCAACGAACAAACCGACGCTGGCAATTATCGGCGATCTTTCAGCACTCTATGACTTAAACAGCCTGACTTTGCTGCGTGATCTTTCCGCACCGATGATATTGATTGTCGTCAATAACAATGGCGGTCAGATTTTTTCATTACTGCCTACACCAGAAGAAACGCGTCAGCGTTTTTACTGTATGCCGCAGCATGTCAATTTTGATCACGCTGCGGCTATGTTTGGTCTGAATTATGTGACGCCCCAAAGTTGGTCTGAATTAAAACAACGTGTTAAACAGGCGTGGGAACAAAAAACAACGACACTGATTGAATTAAAAGTCACAGACAGCGAAGGCGTGAGATGCTTGCAAGAGTTACGGAAACAGGTGGCTGCATTGTGAAACTCGCCAGTCAGGTATTTCATTCGGATAAGCCGGGAACATGGTTGGTTTGGCTGCATGGCTTGTTGGGATGTGGTGATGAATGGCTACCCTTGGTGAATGCTTGTAGTCAGTATGCCTCGCTGGTCATTGACCTGCCCGGCCACGGTCACTCGACCGATATTACTGTGGCAGGGGGATTCGCTGAGATGAACGATCTCCTGAATGAAACCTTATTCAAACATCAGATCCATGACTATTGGCTGATTGGCTACTCACTGGGTGGCCGTATTGCTATGTACCATGCGACTTACGGCAAACATGAAGGGTTACGGGGCGTGCTGGTGGAAGGCGGAAATCCCGGGCTGTTTTCTCAACAGGAGCGTGATGCGAGATTGCAGCATGATCAGTGTTGGGTGCGGCGTTTTCGTGAGGAATCAATGGAGACGGTTCTTGCCGATTGGTATCAACAGCCCGTTTTTGCCGATTTATCATCGGAGCAGCGTGAGCAACTTATCCATTGCCGTAGCCAAAACAGGGGAAGCCGGATTGCCGATATGTTGGAAAGTACTTCACTGGGGCATCAACCGTGGCTGGTTCCTGCTCTGCAACACATAACCACACATTTTGCCTACTTATGTGGGGAAAATGATGAGAAATTTCAGAATATTGCGAAGCAATATACATTGCCGTTAAAAACCATCCCACAGGTTGGGCATAACGCCCATAATGGCAATCCTGCGGCGTTTGCCGCCGAAGTGAACCATTTTTTATCACTTTTTGGTTAAGGAGATTCAGCAATGCTTTATCCCAATGAAGAAAAATTGTACGCGCCCATTGAATGGCAAGATTGCTCCCAAGGGTTTAACGATATTCTCTACCATAAATCTGTAGATGGCATTGCCAAGATTACTATCAATCGCCCGCAGGTGCGTAATGCGTTCCGTCCCCTGACAGTAAAAGAGATGATTCAGGCGCTGGCAGATGCCCGTTACGATGATGAAGTTGGTACGATTATCCTGACGGGAATGGGGGAAAAGGCATTTTGTGCAGGGGGTGATCAAAAGATCCGTGGCGATTATGGTGGTTATCAAGATGATAACGGCATGCATCATTTGAATGTGCTGGATTTTCAGCGTCAAATTCGAACCTGTCCGAAACCGGTTGTTGCTATGGTAGCGGGTTATTCCATTGGTGGCGGGCATGTGTTGCATTTGATGTGTGATCTGACCATTGCAGCAGATAACGCGATTTTTGGTCAGACGGGCCCGAAAGTAGGGTCATTTGACGGCGGATGGGGCGCATCTTATATGGCGCGTATCGTTGGGCAGAAAAAAGCCCGTGAAATCTGGTTCCTCTGTCGTCAATATGATGCCCGGCAAGCGTTGGATATGGGGCTGGTTAACACGGTTGTGCCTTATGCGGATTTGGAAAAAGAGGCCGTGCGCTGGTGTCGTGAAATGCTGGAAAACAGCCCAATGGCATTGCGTTGCCTGAAAGCTGCACTGAATGCGGATTGCGATGGGCAGTCGGGTTTGCAGGAGCTGGCGGGGAATGCCACCATGTTGTTCTATATGACCGAAGAAGGGCAGGAAGGACGCAATGCGTTCAACGAAAAACGCCCCCCTGATTTCAGTAGATTCAAGCGTAATCCATAATGCGGAAAGCGACCTTATATTCATTCAGCCTGCCCATGGAGGCAGGTATTATTTTGCGTTATCAACGCCTTAAAACCCGTGATGGCTTTCTGGTGCACTTGCAGGAAAATGAACGGCACGGTTGGGGGGAAATCTCCCCGCTACCCGAATTCAGTCATGAAACTCTGGAACAGGCCAAAAATGCTGCCGTGACATGGCTGCAACAGTGGTGTCAAAACGAACAGGGATTAACGGTAGAACCCGAAGAGAGTGAACCGCCTTCCGTGGCGTTTGGTATCAGTTGTGCCCTCGCTGAACTACAGGGTGAATTACCCGAAGAGGCTGATTATCGCAAAGCACCATTATGTACGGGAGATCCTGATGACGTGATTTTGCGTCTGGGAAATATGACTGGGCAAAAGATTGCTAAAGTGAAAGTCGGGCTGTATGAAGCGGTGCGGGATGGTATGGTGGTGGATGTCCTGCTGGAAGCCGTGCCTGATCTCCAGTTGCGGCTAGATGCGAATCGCAGTTGGACACGCATAAAAGCCGATGACTTCGCAAAATATGTCAATCCCGATTACCGGCAACGAATTGCTTTTCTTGAAGAACCTTGCAAAACCTGTGAAGAATCCCTGGCATTTGCCCGTGATACAGGAATTGCCATTGCATGGGATGAAAGCGTGCGTGAAGCGGGTTTCACGGTAGAAGCACAGGAAGGCGTTGCGGCCATTGTCATCAAACCGATGCTGGTTGGCAGTATTGTCCGCTGTCGTCAGTTAGTTGCAGACGCTCATCAGGCAGGGTTGGAAGCAGTAATCAGTTCCAGCATCGAAACCAGTTTTGGTTTGACACAGCTCGCCCGTCTCGCACATTGGCTGACACCCGATACCCTTCCCGGGCTGGATACGCTGGATCTGATTCAGTCACAACTTATCCGTGGCTGGCCAGAAAGTCCCATTCCTTGTGTGGTGCTAGATGATCTGGACACCGTATGGAGCAATGAATGTCATTAGCGGAATGGACGCAATGGCCGTGGCATCATTGGGCGATGCTCTACCCAGAGAAGCAGGCTGTCAGGCTGCATGAAGAGACGTTATCCTGGCGACAACTAGCGGAAAAAATCAACGCCATCGCTGCCCATTTTCACCAACAGGGGCTGTGGGAAAGTAGCAGTGTGATCCTGAGAGGAAAAAACAGTGCCGATCTCCTGCTGTGTTATCTCAGTGCATTGCAATGTGGTGCAAGAGTATTGCCACTGAATCCGCAACTCCCTGAGCCTTTGTTGGCAGAATTGCTTCCTCATCTGAACATGACATTTGTCATCGATTTTACCGATCCCCCTTCATCTGCTATTCAGGCGATTAAACTTGATTGGCAACCTGAATTATCTGTGATACCAGAGCAATGGGTGCCGTGGGATATCCATCGCCCTGCCAGTATGATTTTGACTTCGGGTACTTCTGGATTGCCCAAGGCAGCGGTTCACTCTATTGGGGCTCACCTTGCCAGTGCGCAGGGGCTTCTCTCCTGCATGGATTTTCAGCCAAATGACAGTTGGCTGTTTTCGCTCCCGTTGTTTCATGTTTCCGGTCAGGGCATTCTTTGGCGTTGGCTGCTGAAAGGTGCGGAATTGGTGTTGCGAGATCTGAATCCATTGGATCGTGCATTATCTGGTTGTACCCATGCGTCACTTGTACCAACCCAACTCTGGCGTTTGCTTGAACAATCGTTTGAACATGCACTCACTTTAAAAGCAGTGCTCTTGGGTGGAGCCATGATACCAACGGAATTGACTCAACAGGCCGAACAACTTGGTATTCATTGCTGGTGTGGCTATGGGCTGACAGAAATGGCGTCAACGGTCTGTGCAAAACGGGCAGATAGTTTATCAGGCGTGGGAAATCCACTACCGGGCAAAGATATTCGCTTGGTGGATGAGGATATTCAGATCCGCGCTGACAGCATCGCTCTGGGGTATTGGCTTGATGGAAAATTGAATCCACTGGCAGATACCGATGGCTGGTTTTCGACCCGTGACAGAGGAATATTTGAACAGGGCGAATTGCGTATTTTAGGGCGCCTCGACAATCAATTTTTCAGTGGGGGAGAGGGGATTCAGCCTGAAGATATAGAGCGGATTATTAACCAACATCCTCAGATTCTGCAAAATTTTGTTGTACCTATTCCTGATAGTGAATTTGGACATCGACCCGTTGTAGTGATTGAAACCCAACATCCTGCACTTACGGAAACACTTGCTGACTGGCTTACTGATAAGCTCGCAGCATTTCAACGCCCTGTGGTTTGTTATCTGCTGCCTGTACAATTGAAAAATGGTGGGATAAAAATTTCACGCCAGCAGGTCAAGCAATGGGTGCTGGAAAAATGGGTTATATCTAAAGTAATTTATAAACCTGATGATGTATAAAGATGCAGGGGTATACATATTTTGATAAATTGAGATATTTACTTATGTACACTATCTATGGTGTTACTTGGATTTCAGTAAAATATCTCAGATAGTATTGGTATTCACCCCTTGGGAAGAGAGAAGTATGAAAAGTTTCATTGCTGTCAGCATGGCCAGTTTGTTTTTTGTGTCTGGCGTGGCAAATGCAATTTCCATGAATGTACAGGCTGGAAAGCATTACACAAGTACATCTGTGGGGCTAGGTGATAAAAGTGCGGGATTATCTTTGAATGGAAACTGGACTCGCAGTGATCATAACGGTCAAATTGGTAGTTTAGGCACCGCTTTCGCTCTGCCTGTAGGCCCAATAACGGCAAGCGTTGGTGGTAAAGTGCTTTATCTGTCGCCAAAAGAAGGAAAAGATGGTGTTGCGTTAGCTGCGGGTGCCGGCCTTAGCTGGGCGGTGTTACCTTCCTTGTCACTATATGGTGAAGCTTATGGAGCACCATCAGGGCTGACATCAGGCGTTGATTCTTATACAGAGGCAACAGGGGGGATCCGTTATACTTTATTTAAGCCGCTGACTGTGGATGCAGGTTATCGTGTTATTGATCTGCAAGGCAAAAATGGTAACCGTAACAATAAAGTTTCAGAAGGTTTTTATATTGGGGCCGGCTTCAGCTTCTAATAAACCTATACTGAGTAGATTTCAATTTGCAGCCAATAAAGCAGTAACTTGAAAGATGGAAAGTATAATCGAGATTATCCGCATCGTTCATCAATGCGGATAATTTTATGAATTACCCTACCTCAGGTAGTATTCCAGCGACAATGCCAATCTGAATGGCAATGAGAATGATACCACAGAGGAAAACCACAACTAATGCGGGAGTTCCGCCAAAGACCCGATATTGGCGCTTATGCTGCTGACGAACTTTGAATACCAGAATACTCGGCAGTAACAGCGCTAAAATTGACAGTGCAGCAGCTGCATAGCCTAAAGCCATGATAAACCCTTTGGGATAAAACAACGCAAAAATCAATGGGGGGACAAACGTCAGCAACCCTGTCTGAAACCTTCCTGCTATATTATCCTGACGTTTGAACAGATCAGCCAGAAAATCAAATAAGCCTAAGGCAACGCCTAAAAAGGATGTCACGAGTGCCAGATTAGCAAACATCCGGACAGATAATTCTGTCTGGGGAGAGGCTACAACATGACGAATGGCGCTCAATAAACCATCCAGACCAGATTTTTCGGCTAATATTCCCATAAATGAGGTAGGAGCAATGCTGCCCAAAGTACCCAATTGCCAGAAAATATAAGCTGCTAATGGAATGGCACTACCGATGATAAATATCCAGCGTAATTTACGGATATCTCCTTTCATATATCGTACGATGCTGGGTACGCTGCCATGGAAGCCAAATGAGGTGAAAATGACAGGAATCGCAGATAACACAAGGCCTTGTTCAACGGGCAGGGATAACAAATTGACATGGTGAATGTGGGGCATCATCAGGCCAAGCATCAGTATCAGAAAGATCAGTTTGGCGCTGAAAAAGATCCGGTTGATAAAATCTACGGAACTGGTTCCAATGCAGACAACGGCTCCGGCAATTAAAGTGAATAAAATCACGCCCGTTGATAATGAGAATGAAGAACCTGTCCATTCATTAATGCTACTGGTTAGTAATTCACCCGCGCCACTAATATAAGCGGATGTTAAGGCATACATCAGAAACAGCATACTGAACCCGGTCAATAATTGCCCTTTCAAACCAAGATAGTGTTTTGCAATGGTTCCCAGCCCAGAATCGGGCTCATTGTATTGATAGACTTCTACTAGCAGGAGAGCTGTATAACTCATCAATGCCCACAGGGCGACTAACATGACCAGTGTTGTTCCAAAACCCACACCTGCCGAAGCCAGTGGCATTGCCAGCATCCCCGCACCAATTGTCGTTCCAGCGACGATAAAAATACTACCAATAGTGCGATTTTTCACGCGATCCTCGCTTCTGAATATGTTGAAAAATAGTTATAAGATTGGCAGGTTAAAGGATTGATTTATAACTGTCAAATTCAGATTACATCAAGTGTAAATAATTAATTACATGCTTAAATGCGGTTGGATGAAGAGACTGCTCGTGATAGGTGATACAAATTCGGTGTCTCAAAACACGTTGCATTGATTATTAAAAGTGTGAGTGGACAGTCTGTTTTTCAGGATTTAGTGGAAGAGGGAAGCTGGAACTTGGGAGACACATAACAAGCAGGGGCTATGGTATGAAAGTACAGGTAGCGTAAATGCCGAAAAAAAACCCGTTATCTGGAAGATAACGGGTTTTTAGATGGTGCCGGCTACCGGAGTCGAACTGGTGACCTACTGATTACAAGTCAGTTGCTCTACCAACTGAGCTAAGCCGGCGAAATTTGGCGGAAGGATAGAGATTCGAACTCTAGGATGGTTTCCCATCGGCGGTTTTCAAGACCGCTGCCTTCGACCGCTCGGCCATCCTTCCATGGCGCGAGATTATGCCTATATCGTTCTGATGTGTCTAGTCCCTGAAGGAAAAAAAACGTATTTTTTTACTGTTTGCTCAATCTTCGATCTGTAATGGTCTTTTTATTCTCTAACCTGCTAGTATTAGCATAATACAACGGCTTATTTGATTACGGGTTGATGTAGAATCAACCAAAAAATATATTCACACTAAAGGCAATTATTCAAAGAATGTATAAACAAGCATCTATCAAGCCATCTACTATTCCCCGTTTTTACGCACTATTTATTATTTTGCTTTTTACGTCTCTATTTTTATTCGGGTATAACTATTTTGATAGTTGGCTCACAGATAAAAAATATGCTATTAGCAGTGTAACAGTTAAGATGAGATTGCAAATCGAAAATTATCGTTATCATGCCAATCATATCTTTGAACAATCTAATATTCCGCTCTCTGCCTCCTCTCAGGAGGCAACATCATTGTTTAAATTGCGTCCCGATGTCCATTGGCTGGAAAGTCGTTATAAGACAGTCGATGCAATTATTTTTGGTCAGTACAATCATTCAAGTATTCAACTAGCTCAGCGGTTATCTAACTATCTGGAAATTCTCTGGGGTTCCCGTAATGAATACGAATCTATGTATTATCTCAATGGTAAGGATAACAATTTACTTTTGGTAACAACTCATCCTATTTTAAAACCAGAAATCAGGTTTAAGGAGAGTTATCTGACCCTGACGTCTGAGGCCAAACGAACTGAAATGTTGGCTCAATCGATAGCGCTGGATGAAAAAGAAAGCATTTCAGCCATCAATGTGCTGCGTGGGGAGAATATTTATTTCTATACTTATAAAGCTGCATTCAATTTGCCTGGGCAATTAACTACCGTTATCGCCTTTGAACTGCCCATTAATAACCTTTTGCCGATTGATATGTCACCGGCAAACTTTCGCTTGAATTTGACCAACTTGCATGATGCTGAGGGTTCCAATAAAGTTGAGGTTTCACTGAACGGTTTTTGGCTAGAGTTCTCCCAGAATCTCAATGCCATGCCATATGAATTGGTTTATCAAGTTCCACTGAAAGCCCTGGTTATAGATTTACTGATCAGGAATATGTGGCTCTTGTTCTCAATATTACTTTTCGCAATGTTCTCATTGAGTGGTTTGTTCTATATCCGCCGTAGATATATTACACCTAATGCTTCGATGGATCATGAGCTGAAAATTAAGGACTCTTTAGGTAATGATATCATCTCCAATATTCCTATCGGTTTGTTGATCTACGATTTTTCATCAAATCGGTTAATCACTAGCAATAAAATTGCAGAACAGTTAATACCTTATCTTGATTTGAATAAAGTTAAGGCTATGGCACAACAACATCATGGCGTCATTCAAACATCTATTGATGACGCGAATTATGAAGTCAAGATGTATAATAGCAATCTATTACCCGAAACATATCTCTTTCTGCTGCAAGATAGAGATCAGGAGGTTATGATAAATAGACGGCTCCAGCTTGCCAATCGAGAATATGATAAAACTGTTCAGGCCAGACGTTCAATGCTATCAAATATTAATAATGAAATAAAAATACCGATTCAGAGCTTAAATGAGATTGCTGCCCAGTTGAAACAGATATCACAAGATGAAAACATGCAGAACTTGCTGGATAAGTTATTGGTTAAATCGGAATATATTACCAAATGGGTTGAAAACATTTCATTACTCAATGAGCTGGAGTCTGGTGACTGGCAGTCTGCTACTGAAATATTTTCTTTGTCTTCACGGTTGGAGCATATTCTGAAAGCTTCTCTGTCGACATTAAATGCCAAGGGATTGAAAATTTATTACCATTTTAATTTTCATCATGAATCTTTGTTCATTGGTGATGGTGTGGCAATAACTAAAATCGTCTCGCTGTTATTTAATTACGCAATAACGACAACCAGTTATGGAAAAATATCACTGTCCATTAATAGCTCTGGCGAATATGACAATTGCATTCAAATTGATCTCATTGATACCGGTTCAGGTCTTAGCGAAAAAGATTTAATCAGTTTGAATTATCCCTTCTTGAACAAATCAGCAGAAGATAAGTATTATACGAACTCTGGGCTAACTTTTTATCTATGTAATCAGTTGTGCAAAAAGATGGGAGGGAATTTTGAAATTAAAAGTAAGTTGGGTTTGGGTACACATTATGTCATTAACCTGCCTCTTTCGCAGCATAGTGATAACAATGGCGAAACGCCTCAGCTTTTGCAGGGTGTGACAGCCTTAATTGATATCAGTAATCCTGAAATCAGTAAAATAATCCACAATTACTTGAATAATTATGGTGCGTCATACTTCGATAAAATCAAAGGGAATGTTACAGAAGAATACGATATTATCTTTACGGATATGCAGTGCAAAGTAGAAAAACCAACTATATTATTAGTTGATGGTTTGGCTGATTTCAAGCAGATAAAACCTAATCTGGTTAAGTGTAATTATAATTTTGTTGATGCGGTTATCAATGCAATATCGTTACTGGTTGAAGAAAATTTCAGTCTAGATGAATCTTGCTATGCTCTTGAAACCCCTAAATCAGAATGCAATGTTGTCAGTAGTGTTGACAATATTCTCAAGGGCTACCAAACACAGTTGGCAGATAGTGATTATAGGAAATTATTTATAGAGACAGTACCGATGGATATTACTAAACTGTATACTGATATGGAACGACATGATTTGACATTACTTTCGCAAACGGTACACCGCCTTAAGGGTGCGTTTGCTATGTTAGATTTAAAATTGCTCAAATTATCATGTGAGGCGTTGGAACAACACATAGCAGACAATAATGAAATAGAAATCGAAAATAGCATCAGCCGTATTGATTCTTTTGTCACGAAGCTGTTGCAGCAAGGTAACCAAGAATATGAATAACCTTAATGTCATTATTGCCGATGACCATCCCATTGTTTTGTTTGGCATCCGTAAATCACTCGAACAAATTGAGTGGATTAATGTTGTCGCTGAGTTTGAAAATTCAACGACACTCATTAACAATTTACCGCACATAGAAGCGGATGTTCTCATAACAGATCTGTCAATGCCAGGCGACAAATACGGTGATGGCATTACCCTGATAAAATATATTAAACGGCATTACCCAACACTGGCTATCATTGTTCTTACTATGAACAATAACCCAGCTATTTTAAGCGCTGTGCTTGAACTTGATATTGAGGGAATTGTATTAAAGCAGGGAGCACCTACTGATTTGCCCAGAGCACTTTCTGCTTTGCAAAAGGGTAAAAAATTTACACCTGAAAGTGTTTCTAAATTGCTGGAAAAAGTCAATGCTAATGGTTATGGAGATAAACCATTATCTCCGAAAGAGAGTGAAGTACTGCGTTTATTTGCGGATGGTCTTCTTGTTACTGATATCGCTAAAAAACTTAATCGCAGTATTAAGACCATTAGCAGCCAGAAAAAATCAGCTATGCTGAAACTGGGTGTAGATAACGATATTGCGCTGCTTAATTATTTATCATCTGTCACTATTGAAAAAGATATCGGTAGATAATAAATATGTTATCTTTTTATAATAAAAAAATCGGTAATTGTTGTTACCGATTTTTTTATTATCCAATGGGCAAATGAATTTAAGATTGAATATCACTGTATTCTATTAATGTATCTCTTAATGTTGCCAATGAGACGGGTTTTGATAGACAATAATCCATTCCTGCATCCGCACAACGTTGTTTTTCTTCTGCCAGGGCATTAGCAGTGATGCCAATGATGGGGCTGGTATATCCTTTATCCCTCAGGTATTTCGTGAGCTCATATCCGTCCATATTTGGCATATTCACGTCTGTCAGAATAATATCCGTTGAATTATTTTTCAGGTGCTCGATGGCATCAATACCATCATTCGCCGAGGCTGTTCTGAATCCTATTGTATTTAATTGTTCGATCAATAAGTGTCGGTTTAAAGGATGATCATCAACAACCAAGATCTTAATGGTACTCAAGCGGCTATCTGCCCGAATTGATGTTGACATTGATATAGTGGCAGGGGAGATATGATTATTTTTTGATAGCAGTTTATCGATCACACTGTCAAGCTCGATGAGTTGATAAGTGTTATGCAACCAGTAATGTTCTCGAATTTGTTTTGGCGGCCCAATATGTTTTTCTGATATCTCTATGTAGTAACGTACAGCAATGTCTAGTACATCAGGCTGGTCAAGGATCACCAATTCTGTGCCATCTATTTTACTTTTGTCATATAAGGCAATCTGAAAATAGTTCTTCGTAAGAAAATTCTGTAGATATTTCTCTAGATAATCATTGCGAACAGCCAGTACAATTTTTTGTTGAGTGCGGTTTTTGGAATACGCTTTGGTATGATACTTTGCTCCATACAATGGAAGGCGGATAGAAAAGATACTACCAATATACTGTTGTGAAATAAATTCAATATCACCATCCATCAAATTGATCAATTTTTCGCAAATAGCTAATCCCAATCCAGTACCTTGCGAGAAGGTTTGTTTATTGGCGTTGATTTGAAAAAATGGTTCAAACAACTGAGTTTGTAATTTATCTTCGATTCCAACCCCGGTATCTTTGATACTGATATACAGGTAACTATGCTTTATAGAAATGGTAATGACAACACTGCCAGTTTCTGTGAATTTAATTGCATTATTCAGCAGATTGGAGATAATTTGCTGCAACCTTACGGGATCATTATTGATAATATCGGGAATGTCCGGTTCAATATAGCAGTATAATCCCAACTCTTTTTTCACAATGAGGGGAAGATAATTTGAGATCACATGCAATACAATTTCTTTACAAGAGAATTTCTTGGAATCAATTTTGAGCTGCTTAGATTCTATTTTGGAAAAATCGAGAATATCGCTGATGATTTTTAGTAACAATGATGATGCGTTATTCATTGCTGATAGTAGCCGTGCAGATTCTGATGGCAATGTATGAGATTGCAGCAGTTCCAGATTGCCAATAATGCCATACAGTGGTGTTCTCAATTCATGGCTGACTGTTGCCAGAAACATGGATTTTGCCTGATTAGCCTGTTCTGCTGCTGACGCCATTTCCTGTAATGATTGTTCCATTTTTACCCGTGTACTGATATCTACTAGTACACAGATTGCTACTTCTTCATTTCGATAACGTGAATGTACAAAGCTAATTTGCAGGTGATTGTTGTTACTGGTGACAACATCAATATAGCTGCTGGTTTTATCACAGATAATATCGACGATACGTTTTTGATCTTCATACGTTAGCATTCTGGTGTAATTATGTGCCAGTTCATTACTGAGAATATTGGCACCATCATTAATCCGTAAAATACTGATGCCAACTGGTGCAGAGGCAACAATTTTATGGTTAAATTGCTCATGCTCTTCAAGACGAATAGCATTTTCTTCAGCAGGAGAAAATATTTTACGTTCAAATAACCAGACAAAAAAAATAATCAGGATCGTAAAGATAAGATTCAATACGATACTGTTAATGATTGTTACCTTTAATTCACTATAGATATATTTTAATGGTAATGAAAAAACAACGTTGAATGAAGATGGTGCTAAGCGTCGTTTTAATAATAAATTGGAAAAACCTTCATCATAACCAAAATAAGGGGTCTGTATATTATAGTCAGCATAACGAAATTTATTATCATTTTTTACTGGGTAATATAATTCAGGCTGATTATAGTGGTTTAGCATTGTAATAGAAATAGGTCGATTTCTTGTTGGTAGAAATGAGTCTAACCTGATAGCTTGTTCAATACCTATCACTGCTGTCATTTGCCCATTGGTATAGATCGGCGCAAGGATATAAAAAGTACCGCTGTCAGCTCTTGTGTTAGGCATGACCCAAAAGACATTCCGTTCTTTTCCTTGTTCTTTCAAAATGATTAGTTTACGGAAATTTTCGTAGACCATTTTCTTCAGTGTTTCAGGTTCTGTTATGGTACTGCGAACTGAAAAGCTCACCATACACATACTTTGTGTACCAACCAGAAAGATCTGATTCAGGCCTCGCGGAGCGGCAATATTATCTTTCCAAAATAAAATCAGATTATTTAATGAGTCCAAATAACTATGTGTGCTTTTACGTAAGAGATCACAATCTGAATTCATATTCAGAGGAGTATATGAGAAAGCAGGGTTATTATACGGCAGAGTAATAGTTAGATCTTTTTCATTCTTTTGTGATAAATGTTTCTCCGTCATATATTGGATATCCCGCAAGGTGTTGGTAGTATGCCGAATATAAGAGAACATTGTATCGTAGTTAGTATTATATTCTTGACGAATGTCTGATTTGACTTCATTAAAAATATTTACCAGATAAAAACTGGTTAATAAGGCGCCTAATACCCACAGCATAAAGCCAAGCACCCGAAAAAGGTAACGGGATATCTTTAATGACGTTCGAAAAGAAGATAGATATCTCAAAAGATCGCCTGATGAAGAAAATGATTAATAATAACTATTAACAGCATATACTAGTGTAGCAGGGAATACAAAGCAGCATTTGGTTCCTGTAAGTTCTTTGTAAAAAAATTGCACAAAAAAAGCAGGCATTAAAATGCCTGCTTTTTTAATAGTTTTATAGAATAGTCAAGGAAAGGTATATGTTATACCTGATCTTCTGATTCGCTATTCCCTTCATCAGAAGGAGACGTTATATTATTTTCTTCGTCTTCATCATCGTCAGGTTCAGCAACACGTTGCAAACCAACGACCTTTTCATCTTCTGTTGTACGGATCAAAGTAACACCCTGTGTGTTACGGCCAACAACGCTGACTTCAGAAACACGGGTACGTACTAGTGTCCCCGCATCGGTGATCATCATGATCTGATCAGTGGTTTCAACCTGAATTGCACCGATAACATCACCGTTGCGTTCGCTGACCTTGATAGAAATGACACCTTGAGTCGCACGGGATTTAGTCGGATATTCGCTCTGAGCAGTACGTTTACCGTAGCCATTTTCGGTGACAGTCAGAATTTCGCCTTCTCCACGAGGGATGATCAGGGAGACGACTTTATCGCCTGCACTCAGTTTGATACCACGAACCCCCGCCGCTGTACGTCCCATTGCACGTACACCTTTCACACGGATAGTACCGTCTTCCAGAGTCTCTTCATCTTCTTCGAGGAAACGAACGACTTTACCCTTCGCAGAGAACAGCATGACTTCGTTGCTGCCATCAGTCAGGTCAACACCGATCAATTCATCACCGTCACTTAGTTTTACCGCGATAATACCGGCACTACGTGGACGACTGAATTCACTGAGTTTAGTTTTCTTAACAGTCCCACTTGCGGTTGCCATGAAGATATTCAGCCCATCTTCATATTCACGTACTGGCAGAATGGCTGTAATGCGTTCTTCTTGCTCCAGTGGCAATAGGTTGACAATCGGACGTCCACGCGCGCCACGGCTTGCTTCCGGCAACTGGTAGACTTTCATCCAGTACATTTTACCTTTGTTTGAAAAACAGAGGATGGTATCGTGTGTATTGGCGACCAGCAAACGCTCAAGGAAGTCTTCTTCTTTGATACGTGCTGCTGATTTGCCTTTACCGCCACGACGCTGAGCCTCGTAATCGGACAATGGCTGATATTTCACATATCCCTGATGAGACAGCGTTACCACAACATCTTCCTGATTGATCAGGTCTTCAATATTGATATCCGCTGAGTTTTCAGTGAGTTCAGTACGGCGGGCATCGTTATATTGATCTTTGATGGCCAGTAGTTCTTCACGAATGACTTCTCTCAAACGTTCTGGGTTTTCCAGAATGAAAAGCAGTTCACCGATTAATTTCAGCAGTTCACGATATTCATCGAGCAGTTTTTCATGTTCCAGACCAGTCAGTTTCTGCAAGCGCAGATCCAAAATGGCCTGTGCCTGCTGTTCGGTCAGGTAATATTTGCCGTCATGAATGCCATATTCCGGCTCCAGCCATTCAGGGCGTGCAGCATCATCACCAGCCTGTTCCAGCATTGCTGAAACATTACCCAATTCCCACGCTTGGGCAATCAGGTTTGCTTTGGCTTCGGCAGGGGTTGATGCCCGACGAATCAGCTCGATGGCAGAATCGATATTGACCAGTGCGACAGCCAGTGCTTCAAGGATATGTGCACGTTCGCGGGCTTTGCGCAGTTCAAAGATAGTCCGGCGTGTAACGACTTCGCGGCGATGGTTGATAAACGCGGAAAGAATATCTTTCAGGTTAAGCAGTTTAGGCTGCCCCTGATGCAGAGCAACCATGTTGATACCGAATGAAACCTGCAACTGCGTGAGTGAATACAGGTTATTCAGGACAACCTCAGCCACGGCATCGCGCTTCACTTCGATAACAATACGCATGCCATCTTTATCGGATTCATCACGCAGTGCACTGATTCCTTCAATGCGCTTATCTTTCACCAGCTCGGCAATTTTTTCGATCAGCCGGGCCTTGTTTATTTGATAGGGAATTTCATTGACGATAATGGTTTCGCGGCCATTTTTTTCGTCAGTTTCAATTTTTGCGCGGGCGCGAATATAAATTTTACCGCGACCGGTACGATAGGCTTCCTGAATGCCACGGCGTCCATTGATAATAGCCGCTGTAGGAAAATCAGGCCCTGGGATGTATTCCATCAGGCCTTCTATACTGATATTTTCATCATCAATATAAGCCAGACAGCCATCAACCACCTCAGATAAGTTATGAGGTGGAATGTTGGTTGCCATACCAACCGCAATTCCTGATGAGCCATTCACCAGCAAATTAGGGATACGGGTTGGCATCACATCGGGGATCTGTTCTGTACCATCATAGTTAGGCACAAAATTGACAGTTTCTTTTTCCAAGTCTGCCAGCAGTTCATGGGCAATTTTCGCCATGCGTACTTCGGTATAACGCATCGCAGCCGCAGAATCGCCGTCCACTGACCCGAAGTTGCCCTGACCGTCAACCAGCATATAACGCATGGAGAAGGGTTGTGCCAGACGTACAATCGTGTCATAAACAGCGCTGTCGCCATGTGGGTGATATTTACCTATCACATCCCCAACAACACGGGCTGATTTTTTATAGGATTTATTCCAATCATTTCCTAATACATTCATCGCAAAAAGTACGCGGCGATGTACTGGCTTCAGTCCATCTCGAACATCCGGCAGTGCGCGTCCAACAATAACGGACATCGCATAATCCAGATATGAGCTTTTCAGCTCTTCTTCGATATTGACCGGTGTGATTTCTCTGGCAATGTCGCTCATGGAGCCACTATCCCTCATACTCCGAATTCAAAGGTTTAAATTATACCACAAATTGACAGTTTTATAAAAACCAGATGCGGGTATTTCAAGATTAAGGCATGTATAATACCCTCTTATCACACATCCCCATAATACTGTTACATTTTCTGTGGAGCAGCTTTCTGTGAAGCAGTTCTTAGGAGCGATATCGCTGATGAACGTCAAAACCCCCGATTCACACATCCCGTCTCATCCCAATGTGGATCAACAGGAAATCGAAAAATTTGAAGCGGTTGCTTCCCGCTGGTGGGATCTTGAAGGAGAGTTCAAGCCATTGCACCGGATTAACCCATTGCGTTTGAATTATATCCTGCAACGTGCCGGAGGTCTTTTCGGCAAAAAAGTGCTGGATGTTGGGTGTGGTGGTGGGATTCTGTCAGAAAGCATGGCGCGTGAAGGTGCGGATGTGACGGGGCTGGACATGGGGTTTGAACCTTTGCAGGTTGCCCGATTGCATGCACTGGAATCCGATACTCCAGTCACTTATGTGCAGGAAACGGTAGAAAGTCATGCTGAACAGCATTTGCATTCTTATGATGTTGTGACATGCATGGAGATGCTCGAACACGTTCCAGATCCTGAATCCGTGATTCGCGCCTGTGCCAAATTAGTCAAACCGGGTGGCCATGTTTTCTTCTCAACGATTAATCGTAATCGTAAAGCCTGGCTAATGGCTGTCATTGGTGCTGAATATATTTTGAACATGGTGCCGAAAGGGACGCATGATGCGAAAAAATTTATTCGCCCTTCTGAACTGATTGGCTGGATAGATAAGACTCCTCTGAAAGATCAACATATTATTGGATTACATTACAACCCGTTGACAGATAAATTTCGACTTGGACACAATGTAGACGTGAACTATATGCTTCATACTCAATCGGTTTAAACGTGACAGTTAGGGATTAATAAAACGGCAACTAGATATTATTTTTAAGATTTTATTTCCCCCGTTTCGCCGATAGTTTTGTGAAAGTAACATCAAGTAACTACGCAGGTTATCGGCTTTTTGGCAAAATTAATCCTCAAGTTATCCACAAAACTTCCCTGTTTTGTGCACTTGAAAAAATGCGGATTTAACATTATCTTGTTATTACCGTTTTAATTACCCCCTATATATTGTGTTTCTCGACGTTCCGTTGCTACTAGTTCCCGATTGGCCTTTAGCCATTTCGGGTACATCGTGCTGTCAATATGTCAATGTCAAGAAAGGCGATAAAGGCGAGATACGATAAAGAGAAGGTGTATTTCCCCATGAACCAGAGTCTGCTAGTAACCAAGCGTGATGGACATAAAGAACAAATTGATCTGGATAAGATCCACAGGGTCGTTGCCTGGGCTGCCGAAGGTCTGAAAAATGTCTCAGTGTCACAAGTAGAACTGCGTTCTCAAATTCAATTTTACGATGGCATCAAAACAGCCGATATTCATGAAACCATGATCAAGGCAGCGGCTGATTTGATTTCTGGCGATGCGCCTGATTATCAGTATCTGGCGGCTCGTTTGGCCATCTTCCATCTGCGCAAAAAGGCTTACGGTCAGTTCGAACCACCTGCTCTGCATGATCATGTTGTACGGATGGTGAATTTAGGCAAATACGACAAGCATTTGCTGGAAGACTATTCCAAAGAAGAATTCGAGCAAATGGACAGTTTTATTAACCATTTGCGTGATATGGACTTCTCCTATGCAGCAGTTAAGCAGCTTGAAGGGAAATATCTGGTACAGAACCGTGTTACCGGTGAAATTTATGAAAGTGCTCAATTTCTCTACATTCTGGTTGCAGCGTGCCTATTTTCAACTTATCCAAAAGAAACGCGCCTGAGCTACATCCGTCGTTTTTACGATGCAGTTTCGACGTTTAAAATTTCGCTGCCAACGCCAATCATGGCGGGGGTTCGCACACCAACTCGCCAGTTCAGTTCCTGCGTTCTGATTGAGTGTGGTGACAGCCTTGACTCTATCAATGCAACATCCAGTGCGATTGTAAAATACGTTTCCCAGCGAGCAGGCATTGGCGTGAATGCAGGCCGCATCCGTGCTTTGGGTAGCCCTATCCGTGATGGTGAAGCTTTCCATACGGGCTGTATTCCATTCTATAAACATTTTCAAACAGCTGTGAAATCCTGTTCGCAGGGGGGAGTCCGTGGTGGTGCTGCGACTTTGTTCTACCCGCTGTGGCATTTGGAAGTAGAAAGCCTGCTGGTACTGAAAAACAACCGTGGTGTTGAAGGTAACCGCGTGCGCCATATGGATTATGGTGTGCAGCTCAATAAATTGATGTATGAACGCCTGATCAAAGGGGAAGACATTACTCTGTTCAGCCCATCTGATGTCCCGGGGCTGTATGATGCTTTCTTTGCGGATCAAGATGAATTTGAGCGTCTGTACACTCAGTACGAAAGTGACGTAACTATCCGTAAAGAGCGCATTAAAGCCGTGGAGCTGTTCTCACTGATGATGCAGGAGCGTGCTTCAACCGGCCGTATTTACATCCAGAACGTTGACCATTGTAATACACACAGCCCATTTGATCCGGCGGTTGCACCTGTGCGTCAGTCAAACTTATGTTTGGAAATTGCACTGCCAACCAAGCCAATGAATAATATCAATGATGAAAATGGTGAGATTGCCCTGTGTACACTGTCTGCTTTCAACCTGGGTGCCATTAATAATCTGACGGAACTGGAAGAATTAGCAGAATTGGCCGTTCGAGCACTGGATTCTTTGCTGGATTATCAAGATTATCCAATCATCGCGGCTAAACAGGGGTCAATGGGACGCCGTACGCTGGGCATTGGTGTGATTAACTTCGCTTATTATCTGGCGAAAAACGGTGTCCGTTATTCTGATGGTAGTGCCAATAACCTGACACACAAAACATTTGAAGCCATTCAGTATTACCTGCTGAAAGCCTCGAATGGGCTGGCGAAAGAGAAGGGTGCTTGCCCGTGGTTTGGTGAAACCACTTATGCACAGGGTATTCTGCCAATTGATACTTACAAAAAAACACTGGATACACTGACCCGCGAACCTCTGCATATGGATTGGGAAACCCTGCGTAATGACATCCGGCAGCATGGCCTGCGTAACTCAACATTGTCAGCATTGATGCCGTCAGAGACTTCTTCGCAGATCTCCAATGCGACCAACGGTATTGAGCCACCACGCGGCTATATCAGTATCAAGGCATCAAAAGATGGCATCTTGCGTCAGGTTGTACCGGAATATAACCGTCTGAAAGGGGCTTATGAGTTGCTGTGGCAAATGCCGGGTACCGATGGCTACCTACAGCTGGTGGGGATCATGCAGAAATTCATTGACCAATCGATTTCTGCCAATACTAACTATGATCCTGCTCGTTTCCCGAACGGCAAAGTTCCGATGAATCAGTTGCTGAAAGATTTACTGCTCGCTTACAAATATGGCGTGAAAACACTGTATTACCACAACACCCGCGATGGAGCGGAAGATGTTCAGGGTGATCTGGAAGAGGTCGTTGAGTCTGCTGATTCCGATTGTGACGGCGGCGCGTGTAAAATTTGATTTGAGGAAGTTATGTCTTATACCACTTTTTCACAAGTAAAAAATAATCAACTACAGGAACCGATGTTTTTCGGCCAGCCTGTGAACGTAGCGCGTTATGATCAGCAGAAATATCCTATTTTTGAGAAACTGATTGAAAAACAGCTTTCGTTCTTCTGGCGTCCTGAAGAAGTTGATGTTTCCCGTGATCGCATTGACTACAATGCATTGCCGGATCATGAAAAACACATTTTCATTAGTAATCTGAAATATCAAACGCTGTTGGATTCCATTCAGGGCCGTAGTCCGAATGTGGCATTCCTGCCGCTGATTTCCATTCCAGAATTAGAAACCTGGATTGAAACATGGTCGTTTTCAGAAACGATTCATTCGCGCTCCTATACGCATATTATCCGTAATATCGTCAATGATCCTGCCATTGTGTTTGATGATATCGTAGCCAACGAGCAGATTTTAAAGCGCGCCAAAGATATTTCGGGGTATTACGACGTTCTGATCGAAATGACTAACTACTATCATCAGCTGGGCGAAGGTACATACAATGTGGCGGGTAAAAACATTACAGTTAGCCTGCGCGCATTGAAAAAACAGCTTTACCTGTGTTTGATGAGTGTTAACGCTCTGGAAGCTATTCGTTTCTACGTCAGTTTTGCGTGTTCATTCGCTTTCGCAGAACGCGAATTGATGGAAGGAAATGCCAAAATCATCAAACTGATCGCGCGTGATGAAGCTCTGCATTTAACGGGAACCCAGCATATGCTGAACTTGCTGCGCTCTGGTCAGGATGACCCTGAAATGGCGGAAATTGCCAGAGAATGTGAGCAGCAGTGTTACGATCTGTTTGTACAGGCGGCTGAACAAGAAAAAGAGTGGGCAGATTATTTATTCAAAGATGGTTCTATGATTGGCCTGAATAAAGATATTCTGTGTCAGTATGTCGAATACATCACCAATATTCGCATGCAGGCGGTGGGTTTGAAGCTACCATTTGAAGCTCGCTCTAACCCAATCCCATGGATCAATGCATGGCTGGTTTCTGATAATGTTCAGGTGGCTCCACAGGAAGTTGAAGTCAGCTCTTACTTAGTCGGTCAGATTGACTCGGAAGTCAATGCTGAGGATCTCAGCGGTTTCGAACTCTGATATGGCTGATTACAAAATTACCCTGCCGTCACGGCAGGGTTTATCCGTCTATTATTCTTCTGGTTTCCACCGTAACCTACTGGAAGCACTGGAACAAGGCAAAGTACAACTTGAATACCAATGTCGTCAGGGATATTGTGGTTCCTGTCGGGTTCGTTTGGTGAAAGGCAAGGTAGGCTATTCCTGCAAGCCACTGGCATTTGTTAATGAGGGTGAGATCTTACCTTGTAGTTGCCATCCACTCACTGATATTGAAATCGAACCGTAATCTTCCTTTAATTGGCGGTATCTATCAGCCGATGAATAATTGTTAACCTTTCCGATAGGATATTATCTTTTTTATTAAATAGTAGTGATAATTCTGTGGCAGATGAATTTGATTATCTTATTCCAACAGTGGATTTATCAAATCCTGAATTACAAAAACGAGAACAAGATTATATTGTATTGTTAAACAGGGCGAGATCTCATATTTTTGATAGGATAGTTTAGTTAATATTATTGATTAGGTTAAGCTATTAATATAGATACTTACTTGATTTATTTGTTTTAATTATCATTATATTTATAATGATAAAAAATTAATATAATAATGTGTTACAGAAAGAATAATAATCTTTCCTATTTGTCCCTTATCTACTTTTTTAATATTAAGATATTTCTTAAAATCACAAATAAAATAATAATTAGATATTTTCTTTACAAACAATAAGTTAAAGTTAATTTCGTTATATATAGTCGAATGGATTGGGCAGTTCAGTGAATGTTTTAATAGGGCTGATATCATATATTTATTTGAATTTAAAAGAAAATTTAATTTTTTGGACGGGTGTTGATGTTTTTATTTTATTGTTGAATTTATAATATGTCTCTTGTATATTTGGCAGGATTTATTTTTTTGGAAGAATGAGAATTTTAATTTATGAAAAAAACGTTATTAACAGCCGCTATTGCAGCAGGCTTATCTATTTTTGCTTTCGGTGCTAATGCCAGTAATAGTGGTAAAAGTACTATTTCTTTGGGGTATGCTCAGACTCAGAACAGTGCCAATGGTATTAAAGTATTTAAGAGTGAAGGTACTGAATGGAATACAAAACAACATGGATTGAATTTAAAATATCGTTATGAGTTAGATGACCACCTTGGTGTGGTTGGCTCATTGACCTATACGCTCAATAGGTTTGAAAATGATCACGTTGGAAACGTTACCAAATTTAAGTCGGATAGTTACTCCTTATTAGCTGGGCCATCATATCGTTTTAATGATTATATTAGCGCATATGGAATGATTGGTGCAGCCCACAATAAAATTAAGATACAAGATGATAGTGAGTTTGATATAAGCAAGACATCACTCGCTTATGGTGCCGGTTTACAATTCAATCCTATTGAAAACATTGCAGTTGATGCATCGTACCAATATTCAAAATTTAGTGATATCAAAGTTGGAACATGGGTGCTGGGTATAGGATATCGTTTCTAACTTATTGTTAATTTATATTAGTTATTGTATTTATTAAATATCATTTAATAAAATGATTGCAGCCTGAACTCTTTAAATCATAGGGTTCAGGATTTTTTATATAAAGCTCCAAATCTTAATGTAATTATTATAATTCTCAACCATAAAATATATTTAACTCTGATTTTAACTTTAAATTATAAATATTTATTAAGTTCATATAATTATCCTGTTTTTCATGAATATATTGGAAGTGATTCTGAAAATATATTTAATATTAATGATTTGTCTTATTCTTATTACTTGAATGATGCTCAAAATTAACCTTTATTCATTTTTTATGTACTGAATATATCTATATTTAGATATGTAGTTATCACGGTGATATTTATGGGGAGGATTTTCTGGTGTTTTGGTTGAATTGTAGTCAATCTGAGGGGGATGGATAATGCGATGAAAAATAGTTTATAAAAAAGCCAGCTCTTGCTTTTGAACCGGCAATCTCTGCACTTGCATAACACTTACATAAAGCGAGTTGTTGACAGGCGGATAACGACGTTATGTACGTTTGAGAGGAAAGATTTTACAGATTTCATGATGATTTCCTTTAGGGTTATAAATTGTGACGCATTTCACGAAAATATAAATTCTGAAGGAGATTTTATGCGCAAAATAAAAAGAGTCAAGGTATTTATAAAAATATTTTTTAAAATTTAAAATATTTTTATGTTTATGTGTAACTCATTGAAAAATTTAACTTAACGATGAACTAAAGCAGAAAATGTTCATGTCATAACACGATATTGATAAAACCTTATTACGGGATGCAAAAAATATTAATTGCTGGATTTGGCTAATAAACTACTGGCTTGATGGTCAATTGCGCATCGCAGTGCCTAAAGCCAACATTTTTACCTTTCCTTTATTAACCAATCGATTATATACGACTTGCGTTGCACGAATAAAGGTGTTCATACGTAAGATAATTATCATGTTAAGACTCATCAAATTTGGGCTTGATAAGCCTGAAAAAAATATGGATTAAATATGTGGTGGTGTATTTTGTAATACGACACGATAGCCATCAATATCTTCGAATGTTTTTCCAGTTCGATCCCAATAAGGATTATAAGAGGGGACGAGAGAAAAACCGGCTTCTTGCATCAATTGGCTTTGTTTCTGCCATTCAGACACATCTTCGATATAAAAAACCAATAAATTATCTTGTGTCGGCGCCTTACCAACAGATGTATTGTGGTGATGAGTAAATTCGAGATGCCAAGAATGATTGGGGTGCCCTAACATTACACCATCAAAATTATCATGATCTCTGAATTCACCTAATAGAGTAAATTGCAATCCTTTGCAATACATATCTTTGATTGCAGACAAATTGTCTGTTGCTCTGGCAATTCTAAGGACAGGCGTTGTTTTCATTTTTTATAGGGTTTTATTTAAAACTGAATATTATCAGTTAATATTTTAAATTGATTTAGCTAAATGTGCTAGCAAGCAGCTAGCACTTATTTTTTATCAACTTAATTTTATTGAGAAAATAATATTAAACCTAAAATATTATTTTATATCAGCATCAATGACTTGATAAAAAGCATTATCAGTATCTGAAATTGTCCAAACACCGAGAATGACATGGTATCCAGAACGCTCTGGAACCTCACATGTAATTGAGACATTTTGAACCGGAAGTTTCCCATGATCATCACGTTCACAAAACGGTTTTAGATCAAATTGCGCCCGAGTGAGTGGTTTGTTAGGGTCCCAACCAGATTTAGTAATAAAAAATTGCCATGAGGTTGTACTATGTCTGGCGGTTAGCGTCCACTTAAAGTTGTTTTGACCTTTGTTGACTGTGACGTGATGCCAGCGCTGAGCGCTTTGTTCGTTTAGAGGACTGAACTGGCCAACGCCCCCGCTGGCAATTTGACCATCAGGTGGCCCTGATTCCGGGAAACCTTTAGGCCCTTCTACAGATTGCGGTTCATACATGATATTGCCGCAGTCTTTGTTGGTACGCTGATAACATAAAAAAGCTCTACTGGGTGGAGAATCTACATATCCATGGCGAGACACGGGGTCAGCAGTACTATAAAATGGGATTGCACCAAAAGTAGTCAATCCCACCAAAAGTAATGACTTTTTAATGTTCATGATGAATTTCCTATGTTGTTCCGTATTTGATTGTTAAATACATAAATTTATCTATATTTATTATCTTAATCTTGCGTATAAGAGTATTAATTAGCTTCTTATTGTGGTGCATATAAATGTTTATAACAAACGTAGTAAGTTATAAATACTTAATTTATGATAGAGGTATGCCAGAAAAATATGTTAATTAATATATTCAGGAAGTTTGTTTCTGATAACTTTGAAACAAATTTTTGGATAGGAGAAATCCTATTTTTATAGGATAATTAAATATAAAAAAACCTCCCTATAATAGGGAGGACAAGAGCGAAATGAGAAGCAAATGAGGGTGTACAAAAAAATAATACATTTAAGTACACACAAATAAAATAGACTCAAATGGCAAAATATTCAATAAACAGACATTAAACAAATCTTAAAGCCAAGAGCGTATCCCAGTAGGTATTCATTGTTGATGTCAGTTTGAACACTGCTCAGGTTCAAAATGGCAAATAAAATAGCTTAATGGGATAGGTTCTGAGTATGCCCTGTATTGGTGGGGGCATAAGTTAAAACGTGAAAAAATGATATCATAAATTTATTACAATCAAACGCGGATTCGGCTAATTATTGCAATGTATCCCTGTCGGAGAAGATGTTTGAAATATGGAGCTAACAGCTCGACAAGCCGAGACGTCAGGAAAAGATTTCAAGCTATCTGATGGTCGTGGCTTACTAGACGCTATAATAATGTCGATGTTTTGTGTGGTCGGAGTCTATCACTAAGGAATTGCGCTGGGTGGAGGCTCTATGGGATAACTATAAAGTAGAGGGAGTGGCATGGATGATTTACTGTTTTTGTTGGCCGAAAGTGCCTGTTTATATGTACAGTAATTGGCGGTAGTGTAAAAAAATAAAATTAAAGCTTGCTAAGTAAATAAAAGTAGTGCTTAATAGCGTCATCGGTTTGGAAGTACAGACCTATTTATGTAAAGCAAGTTTAAAGTAGTTCACCTTTTAGCGCTATCTTCGATACCACTTCATTGCGAATTTCTTCTACTTAGTGCCCATAAGTAAAACAGAAAACAAACCTTACAACGCCTTATGGCAACTTAAAAAATTAAAGGAATTCAACATGTCTAATACAATGACTGGTACAGTTAAATGGTTCAACAGCGATAAAGGTTTTGGCTTTATCTCTCCAAAAGATGGAAGCAAAGATGTTTTTGTTCATTTCTCTGCAATTCAGAGCAATGATTATAAAACTTTAGATGAAGGCCAGGAAGTTTCTTTCTCAGTAGAAAGTGGCGCTAAAGGCCCATCAGCAACTAACGTGATTGCTTTATCTTAAATCACTGCTGAACAGAATAAGACGATAGCCTTATGATAGCGATGAAGGTGTAGACCAGAGCACATAAGGTTATTATAAAAGCCTCGCAGAAATGCGAGGCTTTTTCGTATCTATCAGTCGTAGACTGAGAATTTGCAACTCGACCCCAGCAAAATTTACTGTAGTTCTATATACTGAAAGACTCAGGAAAATATTCTAGGCTCCGCTCCGGCGTGGTCTTTTTTATTTTAGGGTGCCAACTGTCTCTTCAAGTAAAATTCTATAGGATAACACCTGCTGAAAGTTACGCATTGGGTGGTTAATGAGCAACTGTCTTTCACTTTACACCGTGTGGAATGATTCGTCCCACGGTCTATTTGTTTTTATCATTGCATTGAGAATGACCAGTAATTTACGCATACACGCAACGATGGCGACTTTGTTTGGCTTGCCTGCTTCGGTCAATCTCTTGTAGAAAGCGCAGAGAACGGGGTTAAATCTAATTGCCGTTAACGTGGCCATATATAGCATTCGACGCACCATTGCTCTTCCTCCAAAGATTGTTCGTTTCCCCCGGAAAAATCCAGAATCTCGATTAAACGGTGCAACACCAATCAAGGCACTAATTTCCCGGCGTGTTAACTTACCCAACTCCGGTACATCAGCGATCAAAGTGGCTATTGTGGCAGGCCCAACGCCTTTTACTGTAGATAATAAATCGAGTTTGGAACGATGATAGGTTTTAATGTGTTTAGACAAGGCAGATTCAATGACCTTAAGCTGTTCCTGTATAAAGCTGATCATTAAAGTGATGCTTTCTCGAATGTCTGGATGGCAATTCCCCAACCTTTGGCGTTCTGAGATGGAAAGTACGACCAATTGGCGACGACGTGCGATCATGGCTTGCAAGACTCGTTGCTGAGCAGAGGGCAATATCCTGACTATTTTATCCCGGTCTGTTCGTTGAGATAAAACCAGGGCTAACTGTGCCAGCACCTGAGCATCTATTTTATCGGTTTTGGCTAAGTTACCCATTGCCTTAGCAAAGTCACGGGCTTGTCGGGGATTGACGATAGCAACAGCCAGCCCTATGGTCTGTAAAACACAAGCAACGGATACCTCATAACCCCCTGTTGCTTCTAATACAACTAAATCAATCTCATAGTTGGTCAGTGTAGCCGCTAGTTCATCATGACCTTCAGGGGTATTTGGATATGTCATTACGGTTCCCTGAGCACCAAGTGCAATTTCAAGTGAAGCTTTGGCAACATCAATACCGATACAAATCGTTTTAGTCATGGTTCTTCGGCTCCCATTCTTGCAAATACGAATTGTGTTTCAAGCAACTGTTCGGGTTTCTCGAAGAAAAGTCACAATCATGCGTCGAAAGCTCATTAACGGGCTTAATCCCTTGATGGTTATCTGACTGCATGATTGTTACCAATCTAACTTAACCATAATAAACCAGATTAAAGATACAAGATGGTCCCCACCACCCTGTGAGCGGTATGCTGGCAGGGTGTTTCTTTCAGGAGAAGACCATCATGCAAAACGTTACGCTTATTGGTATTGATCTCGGCAAACATTCTTTCCACGTTCACTGTCAGGACAAATCAGGAAAGGCCCTGCTGCGTAAAAAATTTACCCGCGCCAGACTGATGGAGTTTTTAGCGGGATCGCCATCAGCGACTGTTGTAATGGAAGCCTGCGCCGGTGCTCACTTTATGGCTCGCCGGATCGCTGCTTTTGGTCACGAAGCGAAGCTGATTTCTCCACAATTTGTTCGTCCTTTTGTAAAGAGCAACAAGAACGATTTTGTGGATGCTGAAGCCATATGCGAAGCTGCATCTCGTCCCTCCATGCGATTTGTGCAACCACGAACAGAGGCGCAACAAGCTATGCGCGCCCTGCATCGGGTCAGAGAATCACTGGTCAGAGACAGGGTTAAAACCACTAATCAGATGCACGCTTTTTTACTGGAATTTGGCATCAGTATGCCGATCGGAACCGCCGTGATAAAAAGACTTTCAACCGTCTTGGCAGAGAACGAACTTCCTCCCTATCTGGCACAGTTGCTGATGCGCTTACATGCCCATTATCTTTATCTTGTCGAACAGCTCACCGAGCTTGAGACGGCACTGGAGCAGGAGCTGAGACGTGATGAAACAGGACAGCGTCTTCAGACAATACCGGGCGTGGGTCCGATAACTGCCAGCGTCTTATCATCGCAGCTGGGCGATGGTAAGCAGTATGGCTGTAGCCGGGATTTTGCTGCTTCAACCGGTCTGGTACCACGCCAGTACAGCACGGGTGGCAAAAATACGCTTTTAGGGATAAGTAAACGCGGAGACAAAAATCTGCGACGGTTACTTGTCCAGTGCGCCAGAGTCTTTATCCAGAGAATCGATTATCAGTCAGGAAGGCTGGCTGAATGGGTAAAGGCTCAGCTTGAGCGAAAACACTCAAATGTTGTGGCCTGTGCGCTGGCCAACAAATTAGCCCGGATAGCCTGGGCAATCACAACACGGCAAACTGTGTTCGAAAGGTAACGACGACGCCAGTCTGACTGGCAGGTTAATCGTTAATTAAAGCAGTTCCCAATCTGGTTTTGCGAAGACTGATTATTGATGACATGAACGGCTTATCGACCTGATGGAATCCTGACATAAAAAATGGCTCTCTGAAGCCGTGCGGTTTTTTAGGCTTATCAGGTGCGGAACTCATCGAGGCGCGGGCATCCCTGCCCATAGTGACGCCGGATAGATTTAAGCAAGCCAACATCAATCAAAAATCAGTGTTGCAAAAAAGGTGGGGACCATAGATTTTTATGCCTATGTACTCAATCTGAATTAACAAACGGTTAAGACGGAACAATGTTTGCCTGCATATTAAGCCTGCTCAGAGGTGCGTTGGATATAATAAAATGGCGATCACCTTGTTTATAAACACCCCCATCCCTATAACTTATTGCCACTGTTAGGGCAACTTAGCTATCTTGGCCTCTATGACAACACCAACAATATGCACTTTTTCATTGAGAGGTATCATATTGTATTGAGGATTTAGAGGTTTTAAATAGGCATCGTACCCTTCGGTAATTAATTGCTTAAAAGTCAGCTCTTTTTCTCCCTCAAGTTTTGCCACCACCAAGTTATTAGCCATAGGCTTAACATCAGGGTCAATCAAAATGATCATACCTTGCTGTATGTTTAATTCATTCGATGATGCCATTGAATCACCTTTGACTTCTAGCCAGAAAGCATGGGGTGAACATTCAATAGAAGTTTCATGCCATTGTTCAATATCGTTTTCAGGATATAGCGGTGCAGGTTCTTCACACCAATTACCTGCATTTGCCCAGTTCAGCAGTGGATATTGTTTTTGAGGATGCTGATGGGTGGCAAAAGTAGGATCATCACCATAGACCGCTTTCAGGAGTTTCCTTGCCTGTTGATCTAATGATGGACTGAAATCTGCAATGCTAACGCCCAATTTATTGGCGAAATCGGCCGCTCTCTCCAAATTAAGGGCGTTTACACCATTAAGATAGTGTGAAACGGCGCTTTGAGTCATGCCAAATTCGTCCGCGAATGCATCTTGAGAAGAGATACCGAGCTGCTTTTGCCTTAACACAAATATGCGCTTCAAACGTTTGGCATCTGCAAGTTGTTCTGTTGTGAGTTTCTTTTTCATAAAATTATTTTATGTTCCTGTGTTTTGCTGTTATTTTATAAATATATTATAAATCAAAAATATATTATGATGTTATGCTGTGTATTGTTCTAGTGCTTATTGACGTTTTTCCACTCTTGCGTCAGACTGTGTATAAACATTTGTATAAATATTTTGAGTAATCATGACTGCCGAACTAAACAAACTCAGTGACAAAAAACTTAAGATCTTACATGGAAGAAAAAATGACAAGATCGAATTTTTTGCTGATGGAGCAAGCCTGAGCGCTAAGGTGTCCAAAGTTGGTGGTATTAGCTGGGTTTTTACATATCGACTTGATGGTAAAAAATTAAACCGACTTACCATTGGGCGCTATCCTGATATGAGTCTCAAGCAGGCTCGAGAAATACGAACCAAGTGCCGTAATTGGCTCGTATCGGGTAAAGATCCAAAGCTCCAATTTAACTTAACAATGCAGGAATCACTAAATCCAGTCACAGTAAAAAAAGCTATTGAATACTGGATTGAAAACTACGGAAAAGATAACAGGGTAAATATTGATAAACACATTTCTCAATTGCAGAAACACATATATCCTTATATTGGAAATATGGCATTATCCGATTGTGAAACCCATTATTGGCTCCAATGTTTTGATAGAATTAAACAGGCAGCCCCTATGACATCTGGAATTATATTCCAGCTATGTAGGCAAGCCATCAAATTCTGTCGAGTAAGAAGGTATGCAATAAGTAATGCACTGGATGATTTAACTATTCTTGATGTTGGAAAAAAGCAAAATAAAGGCCAAAGATATTTGAAAGATAATGAGCTCGGACAACTGTGGCAGTCTCTAAATACAAATGTGAATTTACCTTACTATAGTAATTTTTTGAGAGTTTTAATTGTATTTGGTTGTCGCTCGCAAGAAGTTAGATTATCTAAATTATCAGAATGGGATTTTGATTCTATGTTATGGACGGTTCCAAAAGAAAATAGCAAATCAGGTGAGAAAATCATTCGACCAATACCTGAATGCTTAAAACCGTTTTTAGAAAAACTCATTTATCAAAATCATAAAAGTGGTTATCTTCTGGGGGAAATTAAAAGGTCAGGATCAGTATCACAATATGGTGGAAATATATGGAAAAAATTAGGGTCATGTATTAAATGATTAGATTAGGTATTAAAAATAATGTTCACGTTCAATAAAGGTTCCTATCACTTTATCGTGCATTTCTTCCGATTTTGAATACCCAATGGTTTTTCTATTCAGCCTTTTGATTCGGGTACGATGCGTTAAATTCGTTCTCTCTATACGCTGAGTAAACGCCTTTCCAGTCAAGTGCTCTTCCTCGGGAAGTGGGTCATAAACAACATAGTCATCCGTGCAGTAAAACCGAATAGTAAAGGAAGATAAGAGGGTAAGCAGCTTGTCTAACGTTTTTCGACTGCGATCGCCAAAAACATGAGCCACTATTCGCTTCAGGCGGGGTTCCCAAGCATACCAAAGCCAGCGTTGGTTTTTCTTATTGCCGACAAACGACCATTGCTCGTCGATTTCACAGACAATCTGGATGCCACATTCCGCAAGGGGAAGTGTCGTTACGTTTCGGGGTCTGAGGTTTTTAATGTTTTCATGACGGTGGCGGTGGCGACTTTCAGGATCCGAGCGGTGTCACGAATTCCCCCGTTATTCATCGCGATATCGACAATCTGTTCTTTAACGCCGGGTTTGCAGGCCTGATAGGTATACGCCAACTGAAAGACCTTACAGCAGCTATAACAGCGATAACGAGGATGTCCGCCATTTCCTTTCCCATGTCCTTTGACCTGTTCTGATTTGTGGCAATAACGGCAATAGACATCAACTTTGGCCATACTTCATCCTTAAAAAGCCGGAAGCATATCACAGCAACTAACCATTTAATACATGACCAAAATTAGAGCACAATGAAGAGTGGAGTTTGCATGATTTAAGAAGAACTTTTTCAACTAAACTCAATGAATTAGGTGTGGCGCCACATGTGGTTGAACAGCTTCTGGGTCATGCTTTGCCGGGCATTATGGCTATATACAATAAGAGTCAATACCTACCAGAGAAGCTAGATGCTTTAAACAAATGGTGTGAGCGTCTGGATGTATTGGCGGGTAATTATGAAAATGTGGTTATATTAAAGGCGGGGCAGCAATGACAGAATACCCAGAGTATGTAGATTATTGTTTGATTGAGTGGTATGAATCAGAAGTGATTTTGGATTTTACAATTCCTATCCCTGATGCAAAAAAAGAAGAACTTGATAAAGTGGGGTGTTTTATTGATTCTAATGAATGGACTCCAACTCTATCGGAGAAAGATGTCGCTTATAAATTAATATTTGATGAAAAAATGATTTTCATTTGGTCAGCATTATCTAATAGAGCGAATGAGTGCCGCAATCCTTATATGTTCTATCAATCTCTTACGGATGAAATTATTTCCGCAATCAAAGGGCCTAGCGATTGGGATCTATTAACGCAAAAACAAAAAGAAGAAAAAACAGAAAAAATAAAAAAATTGTCATTTGAGCTAAATAAAGAAATATCCAATACCCCATTAGATGTTTCAATAATGAACTATGCAAGCCATGAATCTTATTTTCAACGTTTCAAAAGAATGCACAATAGTGAAAAATCAAATAATATGCTTGATCACCATTTAGAGAAGTATTGTTTTTATAAAAATTCACATTTTCTTCCTAAATATGGGCATGAAGGTGCTATAGGGTGGGCATGGAATAGCGTTGGTGTTACATCACCATCAATAAGTTCTTTTTTGCAAGATTTAAATGAGCAGGCTAATTCATTTAAATGTGAATCCATCTTAAAAAGAAAAAATCAAATAAAAAGAACTTTTTTTGTTAGAAAAATATCAGCATTTTTTTCCGATAATTTTGGTACCCCACTTCATAATATTACAGCGACAATTAGTAGTGTTTTTCTTGATGAAGATATAACGATAGAGGAAGTCAGATCCATGATCAGATAACATAACACATTGGCGTAAAACAACATTAAAATGCCAGATTTACGCCAATGGCTTAAAAAAGAATAAATGAATGGGTATAACACCAATGGCTATAACTAACTAAATTTCATAGGTTTTACGCCAATTTTTTTATTTTTATTTTTGATTAAGAATACCCTCACAAAAACAATTAAACAGTGAGGGTAACATGACCATTCGATATAACACTCCTACACCAGAAGAACGCCGCTCTATCCTTTCCGAGTATGGCGAACCTTACGATCGTCTTATCCGTGAAAAGGAACGCCATCACATCACTTCTATTTCCAGAACATCAGCGTGGAAACTGGAGAACGAAGGCCGCTTCCCTGCCCGCAAACCACTAGGCCGCAATTCCTGTGCTTGGTTACTCAGTGACTTACTGCATTGGGTACGCAACCCGCCAACAGTAGAGAACGTCAATAACCCCTACAGCCGAAAATCAAATTAATTAAGACAGGGTAAAATATGAAATCTAAAAATGCGGCCTTAACTGGTCAGGGACTTGCTCACGCTGAAAACAATCAAGAGCCTATTTTAGTTCAGCGCAAAGAGAACCTAAAAAAGAATTATGCCGAAATGATCCCGTTAACAGCGGGAACTATTAATGGAAAGGCAGCAATGGTTACTGATGCCAGAAACCTGCATAAGTTTCTTGGCAATAAGGAACTGTTTGCTAGCTGGATAAAACAGCGCATTGATCAATACGGTTTTATTGAAAATGAGGATTACGAGACTTATTTGGAAAATTCCAAAAAAGGTCGTCCGAGAACTGAATACCGTGTTAGCTCTGATATGGCGAAAGAGCTTTCTATGGTGGAACGCACCGAAGAAGGTAAAGAGGCTCGCCAGTACTTTATCGACTGTGAAAAACGTCTGCGCCGTGTTGCACCAGAAGAACACCAAGCTGCGCTGATGAACTGGCGTAAAAATCGTGTCGCTGCCTGTGAAGATCATAAAAGCATGACTGATGCGATGAAAGGATATATGGAACGCACCGGAGACACTCAAAAGGGCTTTGCTTACAGCAATGAATCTCGATTTATTAATAAATTGGTGCTGGGTATAGATCCTGTCAAATGGGCTAAAAATAAGGGCATTAAATCCAAAGAAGTCAGAGACAACATGACCGCAGAGCAATTACAGCTACTGACGTATTTGGAATCACGCAATTGTGCATTTCTTGATTTGGACGCACCGACTGAGAAGCGAAAAGCCCAATTAATGGAACTGGCTCAACGTTGGTTAGCGCAGCGTATGGAAGCGAAGCAATGAATTCTGTAACTTTAAGTTATCCAATTATTTCTGGTGACTCCTTGAGTTTGAGGAGTCCTACTGTCGAAGTCCTCACTTTGGCCGATGGGTATGCGAATATTTTCGGACACCCATCAGTGAAATATTGCGCCAATTGGGATTTAAAAGCCCATCTAAGTGGGAATGCCCATTTTAGTGATAACTCATTGATATCTATTCAAACGCCAGATTTGGCGTTTGCTTATAATATGCGCATATCATTTAGCGACGCGGTTAATTTGCGATCCTCATTAAGTGGAGTGCAAACAGAAAAGGATAGCACGGCGAATGCTACCCTTTGGCGTAAAGCACATTTTCTTTACAAGATAAATCAATCATTTATCCGTAATCCAATTCTGGTTTACGACGAATTACAACAGCTTAAGAGGCTCACCTCTTTAAGAGGTTTGGTTAGGCTCCCCGATAACATCGGGTTGGTTAGTTATTGCTCAATCAACTTACCATCTTTAAGAGGGGGAGTTAACCAAGTGAATAATGTTCACTCGGTTAGTTATTGCTCAGGTGATGCTTTGGTTTTGCGTTGGCGGCGTTTGATCTCACCCTGTAATGCGGTGACGATAAACTGTGCCGTACTTTCCCCAGGTTCCTTTAATGATTCTACATTATCGGCTATTTCGTGTGGCACTCGTGCGCTCATCTTTTGTGATTTGTTATTAACATTATCACGTGTCATTACTGCTCTCCACATTTGTTTATGGGTGCCAGTATACACAAAAATAATTATAAAAAAAGTATTGATGTGGGTGCCAGTTTGTATTTATACTGGGTGCCAGTTGAATGTTGCAGCATTCAATAAGAACAAGGCTCCGTCGGATTGCAGTCCAAGCGGAGCCTCTGACCACTACGTTACGGAGATTAACGCTATGGCTATACAACAGCATAACCAAACTCGCCTTAAATTTACATTCCTAATTGCATCGGGCACTCAACGTCTGGTGGATATTCACCCTGTACGTCTCATTACTGTGTTGGCGGACAGTGAAGGTGAAGCCCGTTTACTGGTCGGTATTTCCTCTCTGGTATTTGTTTCCCGTCAAGGGGTGGCCGCATGAGCAAGCCTATCACTATTCATCAAGCCGCTGAAAAGGCCCAGCAACTCGAATTTATTAATCAGCTTATTGAGTCATACCCTCACCAAATACAGGGCAGTGAAATATCTGTTATTTCTTCTCTGATGGCAAAGCTATCCGGCGATATTGCTGTATTTCTGATTGAAGTAATCGCAGGTGAGGAAGCTATTGATAACACTTCCAACTATAGAGATATGTCTACCGTTCAGGGGGGGAGCCATGCGTGACCCCGCACCCCATGACTACTACACCCATCAGAACGGGGAAACCGTTCAGGTGCTGTCGGTCGCCTTTAACCGCGTGACGTTTGTCCGTGATGGCTATAACACCCCGTGCATCATGCCAGTAAGCCGTTTCACTAAAGAATACACCTACGCAGGGAGAGCCTGATTATGTCTGATATCTATAACCACTTAGTACGCAACAACTTTAGCACCATGAGCACTGAGGAAATTAAAGATCTGCGTAAGCATTCAGATGGAGCACATAGCGCAGTGATGGCGGCAATGTCAGCGATGGGGGAACTGGCTTTCTGGTCTGCCGATAATGAGAACTATGCAGATTGTCAGGCAAGGGACGATTTACGCCGTATCGGTGAAGCCCTGATGTACCTGCCCCGAATTGCCGAAGCCCTGAATGACACAGCACAGCACGCGGATTTTGAAATTCATCACCGCGAGAGGTTCCCCAAATGGTAAGTCATATTGATATCCGTTCAGTGAAAATGGCGGCTAAGGATCACTGGCAGGGTTTGCTGGCTGCCTGTGGGGTGGATGTTCCGGCAAAGGGGAAGCATGGAGCTTGCCCGATATGCGGTGGCACTGACCGTTTTCACTTCATGGACGATCATGGGAACGGTGACTGGCATTGTCGCCAGTGTGATGAGCCGAATCACGGTGATGGGCTGGATTTGCTGGTCAGGGCGAAGGGGATCACGATTATTGAGGCGGCTAAAGAGGTTTCTCAGGCGTTATCGCTGCCACTGCCTGAGCCTGCCAGAAAGGAAGCTCCCAAATCAGGAGCTCCCCTGATAGCCGAAAGAATTAAAAAGCTGGTGGCTCAAACCACGATCGGGCAATCCGACTATCTGACTAACAAGGGGCTGCAATGCCCCCATCAGAAGCTATTGAAAGACGGCTCTTTGTTACTGGTCATGCAAGCGTTAGACGGAACCGTAACAGGCGCACAGACGATCAAGCCAAACGGTGAAAAGCGCCTTGTCTCAGGCTCACAGAAAAAGGGGAGTTTTATCCCCTTATCCGGGGTAACCGAAACACCGGACACGATCATCATTACTGAGGGTTATGCAACCGCGTTAACCGTCAGCCAGTTGCATGATGGCGTGGTGCTGGCTGCGATTGATGAAGGGAATCTATTCGCTGTTGCCGGACACGTCAGGGAACGGTGGCCTGATGCGAAAATCATTCTGGCGGCTGACAACGATATGAAGTCCGGTCATAAGAATGTGGGGAAAATTTCAGCAGAAAAAGCGGCCAAATCTGTCAGGGGCTGGGTCACATGGCCGCCCACGGAAGATAAAGCGGACTGGGACGATTACCGCCAGTGTCACGGCATCGAAGCGGCAAAGCAGGCATTCAGCCAAGGATTGCATCAGGCAGGGGAGAAAGCGTCAGTGTTAAAGTCAGTGGTGATTAATTTAGATGACCATCGTGAGAAAGAACGTGATCCCCTGATACCGTTTATTGATGTGCGCCACACCGGGGTTTTTTACGTGACCCCGAAATTAGACAAAGAAACCGGGGAAATCATCAAACCGGAACAATGGCTGTGTTCACCGATTGATGTCATCGGCACGGGCATTGATGAAAATGACGAGCAATACCTGATAGTCCGTTGGAAAGCGAAGGGCAGTAAAGACCCGGTCATTAAAGGGGTAGCGTCGGCCGACATTGGAGAACGCGAAGGCTGGCGAATGCTCAAAGCGGGCGGTGTGCAAGTCACAACAAAAAGTAATCTCAGGGCGATCCTGGCTGACTGGCTGATACGAAGCCACACAAAAGAAATCTGGAGTATGACGGCAAAATCAGGCTGGCATAAAGGGGCGTATATCATGCCGGACGGTTCGGTGATTGGCGTACCTCAGCAGCCTGTTTTGTTTAACGGGGGCAGTGCCGCGGCGAATGCCTATACCGTTTCAGGGACAACTGACAGCTGGCGTGAAGAGGTGGCACGGCTGGCGAATAATAACCCCTTTATGATGCTGGGCATTGCGACGGCGTTAGCGGCCCCGATGATAGGAATTGTGGGGGCGGACGGGTTTGGTGTCCATCTGTATGCGCAATCTACTGCCGGGAAAACCACGACGGCTGACATTGCAACCAGCCTATACGGTAAACCGGATGAGCAACGGCTGACGTGGTATGGCACTGCGCTGGGTATTGCTAACGAAGCATTGGCACACAATGACGGCCTGTTGTCACTCGATGAGGTCGGACAGGGTGCGAACCCTAAGCATGTCCACACCTCAGCCTATACCCTGTTTAATGGCAAGGGGAAAATACAGGGGGCGAAAGAAGGCGGTAACCGTCCTTTGGCAAGCTGGCGAACCGTGGCGATCAGTACCGGTGAGAAAGATATCCCCACGTTCTTGATGGAGGCCGGGATTAAAATTAATGCCGGGCAATTAGTCCGATTGCTGAATATTCCGATGGAAAGGGCCAAGACCTTGCACGGTTCAGAAAATGGCAAGGCGCATGCGGATGCGTTAAAGCGGGGCTGTCGTGAACATCATGGTGCGGCAGGGCGGGAATGGATCGGTTATCTATCGTCACACCATGAGGAGGCCAGACAGGCGTATATCGCGGCGCAATCACGGTGGGGCAAGCTGATACCGGAAAGTTATGGTGAGCAGGTACAACGGGTCAGTGATCGCTTTGCGGTGCTGGAGGCGGCTTTAATGCTGGGGCGGGTCATTACGGGCTGGAAGGCGCAGGATTGCCGCGATGTGCTGCAATATATCTTTAATGTCTGGGTGGCGGAGTTTGGGACCGGCAACAAAGAAGGTGAACAGATTGTCGAGCAGGCCGTTTCCTTTCTTAACGCCCATGGCATGAGCCGCTATGCCCCTCTGCCCTATGATGAACGGGACTTACCGATTCGGGATTTGGCTGGGTATCGGGAAAAGAAAGGCCTTCATGATAATGATCCGATGATTTTCTATACCTTACCCGCGACTTTTAAGCAGGAGATCGCCCGGGGTTTTAACGTGGATATGTTCGCAGACACGTTAGTGAAAAGCGACATACTCAAAAAGCCGGCCAGTGGCAGGAGCTATCAGGGCAAGACACCCCGTCTTAAGCATCTGGGGGGTATTCAGCAACGGGCTTACATCATGGTGCTGGTGCCTGAATCAGACGAAGAAGACTGATCTCCTCATGTGAGGGCTAAAATCTGTTGTCTCAGTTGTCTCGGTTGTCTCATTTTTATTAACTGTATGAATTGTAATTATTTTAGTTTTTAAATTGAGACAACATGAGACAACAAACAGGGGTTTTGAGACAACATCGAACGGGTAAAAATTGTCTTTTTGGCAGGCCATTGGAGGCATTATGAGAAAATTACGTAAATTATACCGTCAGAAAATCAATGTTTTCGCGGGTATTCTGCCGGGATCTTGTACTCAATCCGAGGAGCGGTTCCATGATCGTGAGCTGACCGACAGGATTATCCTGAATCTGGTGGGGGAGACAGCGTAATAATGAAACTCGAATCAGCATTAAAACACTTTCACCCGAAAACACCGACGTTCAGTGATGCGTCAACCAGTACCGCACCGGACAGAATGAAAGGAATGGATACCGCAGCAGCTTTGGGGATGGCGGGATCACAAGCCAAGTTCGGCATGGCGGCATTTTTCGCCAAGAACGAGGTCAGTGAAGAAGACAGGTTCAGCACGGTAGAAGAACTGACCCGATACGCAAGGCGAACTGTTCCTAAGCTGATATCCAAAGCAGCAGGGAATAAACTGGGGCCCTGTCTGGTTATCTTATCGAAGATGGCGTTTGAAGATTATGCCCGTTCAGCGGCGTCTACTTGTCAGTGTTCGGAATGTCGCGGGAAAGGGCTTATCTACGGCATAAAAGAAGTTGAAAAACATCCCGGCATTATTCGTGCGGACGGTGAAGTGATTATGGCGCCGTGGATTGAAAAAGAGCAGGTGGGTGAACTTTGCCAGAAGTGTAATGGTAAAGGCACGCTGTCAAGTCGTTGTCGCTGCAAGGGGCGGGGTGTAGTCGTTGATGAGGAAAAGACCGCCTTGCAGGGCGTACCGGTTGATAAAATCTGCCCCCGATGCTCAGGCCGGGGTTACAGCCGGGTGCCATCATCAGTAGCTTACACGGCTATCAAGGCGCTTGTTCCTGCATTGACTCAATCATCATGGTCTCGTAACTGGAAGCCCTTTTATGAAAAGCTGGTAGGTAAGTGTTACGCCGAAGAAAGCAGTGCGGAAGCTATGTTTAGCAAGGTAACAAAATAAACTGTTTTATGTCATCAACAGTATTTGCATTTTGCATAAAGATGGCTTAATATCTCCAAATAGTGGGAACTTGTAACTATACTCACTACGAATTTTAAACCTCGCCCAGTGCGGGGTTTTTTGCTTTCTGCAACGGTAAGGTTGCTTTTGAATGAGTTATCTTACCGTTGTGGAGAATGCCAAGGCTGATTGGCAGTGTATGGACTATCGGATGTACCGCACACCATCTAGAGGCGGCCTCTGCGGATTAGGCTAAGCCCCTGAGAGTATCTAGAAACCGATGCAGGAGATCAGCACCTGCCTCCACAACTCGATCGGGGTCGGACAGCACCTTATATCACTGTAAAATCAATTGGTTAAATATTATTTCGGGTGATATGAGCAGCACCTTGATCCCCATGGATAACTCAACCTGTTGGTGAAACCAACTAGTTCAAATTCAAGGCTGCGCATGGCGTGGCCTTTTCTATATCTGGAACTTTGGCGTAGAGGGTTCGCGCGGATGCCTGAAGAGCATCAGGACTCGGTTCGATTCCGAGAGGTTCCACCAAATTATCGAAGGTCACTTAGGTGGCCTTTTTTGTTACCTACGCAATGAGGAAATTAACCATGTACGCATTAAAGCTAATCACAGAAAGAAACGGTCGTTCAGTAGAAGAGTCATGGATCTTGGGAGACATGTACCGTCTGGAGTTTTTCCCGAAAGATGTCGCTGATAATGTTATTGCCCGTGTCGAGCATAGCCAGAACGGCAATCTGATTAATCACGACATCAAAAAAACAGACCAAGCCTACATTACCACTCTGACGGGTGACACTGTTCGCACGGTCTGTCGAGGCCGAAGTGGACTTGTAGCTGGTTCCATACAGTAACCAATACAGAGCGTCTATATTTGGGCGCTCGATATTGCTTATTATCTAATTTGCCGCCGCAATCACTCCCAGTACCTCCGTACCTCCGTATCTCCTATTGCGGTCGGCATCCTATTAACTCACTCGTGAGGTGAATGATGGAAAATCGTATTGAAGAACTGGAAAGAAAGGTTGTTGGGTTGGAAAAACAGCTCGTTGAAAAAAATAAATCTGCGAGCTGTATAATTGAAAATGATATGGCTATTCTGCGTAAATGTGATGGAAGGATTATTTTTCGCTTAGGGAAAATTTAGTTATTTGTCCAACTAAGGCTATTGACTCTCGACTTGTTCCATCTTCATTGTTTTCTAAAACCTTATCGAACAATTTATAGAGCTGATCCAATTTTTCAGGCTCTTTGTTTGTGACCATCCCGGCCAAAATAGTGAACAGTACTGGAACTGCATAAGTCATATCTTCTAGATTAATTTCGTCAACTTTGATTTTTTCAAATTCGTAGCTCATTTTTTATCCTTCACAGAGGTAATCAGCCATCCCTCTATTGATTAGTTAATGTTTGGCTGATCTAACAACATACCTTAAGTATCAACTTATTACTTTTAACTAACTCACAGGGGCGACCATAGCTCACCCCACGGACGCCCATTGTTCAAATGGGGTGGAATATGAAGATGAAAGAAAATCCTGATGTATGGGCTGAGCTGCTCAATGGCCTGCAAAATTCGTGGCCGCAGATATCCGGCTCTGTTTTGGCAATAGCTATCTGTTATGGCCGCCTGATTTATGACGGTGTAGAACGCAAGAACCGTTGGGTCGAAGCGCTGCTCTGTGGTGCCTTGTCATGGAGCGTGTCCAGTGGCTTAGAGATGTTTGGCGTTCCCAGTAGTTTCGCGCCGGCAATCGGTGGTGTCATTGGTTTTATTGGCGTTGAAAAAATACGTGAGTTTGCTATCCGTGCCATCAATAAACGGTTGGGAGATAAATAATGAGCAGAGGCATTCGCAATAACAATCCCGGCAACATTGACCACAACTCAGCGAATAAGTGGCAGGGTCAATTGCCCCACGACCCGAAGATTGAATCTCGGTTCTGTCGGTTTGAGTCACCAGAGTATGGTATTCGGGCACTGATGAAGCTGTTGTGCAATTACCACAAAAAAGGCTATCAGACCGTCGCGAAGATGATAGACCGCTGGGCACCCACTAACGAAAACAACACTTCGGCTTATATCAATGGTGTGGCCAAGGCGCTAGGTGTTGATCCTCATCAGGTCATTAGCGTTGATAAGGTCACATTGATTGCATTGGCTAAGTCCATTATCCGGCACGAGAACGGCAAGCAACCGTATTCAGAGGCAACGTTTGAGAAAGCCTTTAATTTACTCTGAATCCTGAGCCTCGCAATCGCGGGGCTTCTTTTTATCTGCGTACTGACGTGCGCTAAATCCAATCATGAGCTTATAGAAATAGAGCCTGAGAGATATCGCCAGGTGGCGACCTTTCATGAGGCGATATTTCTACGTCAGCAGGCTCTTATTTCTATAGGAATACGCAAGATGCATACCATTACAGTCCCTTTTTATAACGATGAACTCTATGTTGTGGAATACAACAATGAACCGTATGTACCAATGAGACCGATTGTTGAAGGCATGGGGATGGATTGGGCGTCACAATATACTAAGTTAAAACAAAGATTTAATACCTCCGTTGTGAACATCACAATGCAGCTCCCTGATGATAAACAACGCAGAGATGTAGTTTGCTTAGCTCTACGTAAATTGGCGGGGTGGTTACAAACCATCTACCCCAATAAAGTTAAACCTGAAATTAGGGACAAGGTGATCCGCTATCAGGATGAGTGCGATGATGTGCTTTATGATTACTGGACAAAAGGGATAGCAATCAACCCCCGCAAGCGTAGTGTGATGGAAGAGCTGAATGAGGCCTGTGCTGAATTTAAACGAGACAAGCAGATAGCCAGTGTGTTTGGTACTGGCCTTAACGCATGGAAGCACGTCAGTGTCGAACATAAAAGCAAAATAAGAGGATTGACCGAAGAGATTGCTGGTTTAGCTCTGGATTTTGTTCTGGCCGAAATAGGCAAGGGCAAAACAACACGAACGAAATAAGGCGAATGACATGAAATTCAACAGCCAGTATTTCACGGTGGGTGCTCTGGTGGTCGTCTCCGGCCTGCTCTGGTTCTTTTACAGTGAGTATCAGCAAAAGGCTCAAGATTATAGCGAGCTGGACACGAAGCATCAAACTCAACTCATCGCTATAAACGAACAGCAAAAACGTATCCAGCGCCTTGCTGAACTGGACTCCAAACACAGGCAGGAACTCGACAATGCCAAATCTGAAATTGATACTCTTCGGGCTGATGTTGCCGCTGGTCGTCGCAAGTTGCGCATCAAAGCCATCTGTCCCGTGTCTGAAACCGTTGCCTCCGGCAGCGTGGGCGATGCAACCACCGTCGAACTCTCTGGAGAAACTGGATCAACTGTTCTCGATATCCGAGAAAGCATCATCAGCGACCGAGCAAAACTAAGGTATTTGCAGGAATACGTTAATACTGAATGCAGGGGGAATGATGGCAATATTCAAACATCTCACTAAAGATGAGATTAAGCGTGACTATGACCACTATGGCCTATTCATGGGATTGATTCCAGTGTATGTCGGTGACGTTCATGGTGAGTGTAGATTGGCGGTACGAAACTGGTTGCCCGATTGGTTGTTTGATGTTGCCGATTTCATTTGCAGTTTATGTCCCGGTGATTATTACGTAATCAAGTTAACAGGAATAATCAAGTGATCATCACCCCAGCGCAAATGATACTGGGGTGGCAGGATTATGTTAATACCGAGTGTAAGGGGGCAAATAACGATGAATGGATTATCCAAAGGTGAGTACAAAACCAATCGGAAAATGCATAACCAGATATTCAAATATCGGCAACTCAAGTTTTATCAATATTCAAAGGTAGCTGCTGGAGACATCACTACCTTGAATATTTACGTGTGCAAATGGTTCATCGTATTAATTGCCATTCCAAATAGACACGTCATGTAGGAGCCTGGAACGTCAGGATTTACTGCCATACACCAACTTATACAGTTCCTCCAGTCTTGGGTGTTACTGGGATGCATCGAGCAAATAGAAGCATAAGTCTGCATCGAAGCTAAAAGAGTCGTGCCTGCTACTAGGCAAAGAAGAAGATATTTTTTCATTTTATTCTCTATATTTCGATTGAAGTAACATTATTGCAACAACAATTAAACCCATTTCCGCCTAACAACAAACGAATAATATTTAACAATTAGTTAACGCTTGAAACTCAACAAAATATTCCTTTACCCATTCCCTTGAGTGGTTAAAGGAATCCCCCACGCCATCAGTTAACGCGGGTGGCATTTTTGTATCAGCATTTCACCGCGTCGGGTTATCGCCGTCTGCCTGTATTAGCCATGACATGTTCCCTTTGCATCGAGCGTACAGGTCAGAATCAAAAATAATCAATGCCCCAGACAGTCATTATCAGCAACATCCGCTGTAGGCAGAAGAAGCGGTGTGACAGCCGGAGAGACGGCCTGTATTGCCATCATGATTCATTGAGTCGTGATCGCTATGTAGAAAAGCAAAGTCCGATAATCGGATATTGGATTAACCACACATATAGAGGTCACTATGACAGAACTGAACTATGAAGCGATTGGGCGTTGTAAGGTGTTAAGAGAAAAGATAGAGGCTTTACACACGCGAAGGCACCAATGTGTTTATAAACTGAGAGATGAAACTTCAAGGCTGACATTTAGTGATGGCTACCGGATACCTGAAATTGCCGAGTTTGACAGGGATCTCATGCAAAGTCAGATGAAGGATATTGCCCTTGTGGACAGTGACCTGATGCACGCAGTACACGAATTTAATATCTGGTGTCAGGAGGCAGGAGAACCATCAATAAAACTAAATCCTTCAACTAAGAAAGATTTGGAGAAATTAAAACCATTGCCATTTGATGGGTTTCCCGGCTCTGCGTTATTAAGACGATGATGTGGAACTGCTACATAAAGGTGCAGAGTAGGTTATCAATAAGGCCATCAGTTAACAGGGTGGCATTTTCTTTTTGGAGAACAGAACATGACACAAAGTACAGGCACGGCAACATATGACATCACTGTTGGTATCAAATATGACACTGACACACTGAACCAGCTTGAGACACAACTAAAGCGTATCGCTGAACAAGTGGATCGCATTAATGGTCGTCGCTATGACGCAGATATGAAACTGTCAGTAGATACAGGTGCTAAGGCTGGAATTGCTGCCGATAGCTTCAAGGTCTTCGATGTAGCCGGAAAGGTTTACATGAAAGAGGCGGTCATACCCCAAGCGGTAATAAAGGATAACGACGATCACCTCCGTCAGATAATCCGTGAAGAGATACGCCAGTTCGTCACCCGTGAGAGTGAACGAGGCGGATTGTTCTCCAAATGGTGATGTGATGCCGCCAAGAATACCGAGAGCCTGCCGCAAGCAGGGTTGCCCCAAGACCACCACTGACCGAAGTGGCTACTGCAACGATCACCTTCACACCGGCTGGGAGAACCACCAGCAAGGCAAGAGCCGACATGAACGCGGCTATGGCAGCAAGTGGGACAAGCTCAGAGCCACCATCAAGGCCAGAGATAAACACTTATGCCAACAGTGCTTACGCAATGGACGGGCAGTGACAGGTGTGACTGTTGACCACATCAAGCCCAAGGCACACGGTGGCACGGATGCGTTAACAAATCTGGTTCTATTATGCTGGTCTTGCCATAGGGCGAAGACCGCGACGGAGCGATTACGATGAGTGAGAAACAAGTGAAACTGTCACGCCTGTATAAGGGTGGTCACTTCAAGGGTTATGCCCTGAGTGTGGATGGCATGTTGCTGTCGAACCAGCAGCAGGTCGTGATTGAAACTAACTCTGAGGGTGTTCACCCCACACTGAACGTAACCTTCACGGTAACTGATGAGATGGCGGGTGAGGGGGTCGACATTTATATTTGATCTCATCATTGCATCATATCAAGTGCAATGGTCATGGTGACTGCTACCCTGAGATGATTTTAATTCCGTCAGTAACAATATCATCAGTCATGGTCACGCAAGGGGAGGGGCGGGTCAAATCCCTGCCACTCTCGCCCCAAGGGACCGCCGCCTTACCTCTTTTCACATCGCCGCGAAATGCAAACCTTTTTTTGGGGTGCCCCAACTGCGCCATTTTACAGGAGAAATCACATGGCAGGACGACCGCCAACCCCGACCCACCTGCGTCTGGTGAGGGGGAACCCATCAAAACGGCCGATTAACGCCAATGAACCGATGCCGGGAAAAGGGGTACCCCATGTCCCCAAACATTTCGGGAAAATGGGCAGGTACTGGCACGAGCGGATCGCCGGGGAACTGGATAAAGTCGGCGTGCTGACCAGCCTTGATGCCAAAGCCCTTGAATTGCTGATTGAAGCCTACGTCGAATACAGAACGCACTGTGAAACACTGGAGACAGAAGGCTACACATACCGAACCGATCAGGGATTAATTAAAGCTCACCCTGCGGCAGGCATGAAAGCCGATGCGTGGAAACGTATTCACGCCATGCTGAGTGCGTTCGGCATGTCGCCCTCCAGTCGATCCAAGGTCAACATCACCGGAGAAGACAAAGCCGATCCCCTGACTGAGTTTTTACAAATGAGGGACTGATCATGGCAAAAGTGGCTGAAGGTATTCGCTACGCGGAACGCGTTGTGGCGGGTGAGATTGTGTCCGGCGAGCTGGTGACACTGGCTTGTCAGCGTTTTCTGGATGATCTGGCGCACGGTGAAGAACGGGGGATCAGCTTTAGCGAACCCCGCGCCCAGCATATCCTGAACTTTTATAAATTTGTCCCCCATGTCAAGGGGGCACTGGCAGGCCAGCCCATTGAACTGATGGACTGGCATGTTTTTATTCTGATTAATATCTTCGGTTTTGTCCGTCCGCTGATTGATGAACAGACCGGCGAAATTGTCCTGCGCAATGATGGCAGTGGCCGCCCGGTGATGGTGCGCCGTTATCGTACCGCCTATAACGAAGTCGCCCGTAAAAATGCCAAATCGACCTTATCCTCGGGCATCGGGTTGTACATGACCGGGGCGGACAGCGAGGGCGGGGCGGAAGTCTATTCGGCGGCCACGACCCGTGATCAGGCGCGGATTGTATTTGAGGACGCGAAGAACATGATCAAACAGGCCAGACCCACACTCGGGCGGCTGTTTGCGTTCAATAAGCTGGCGATTTATCAGGAGCAGTCGGCGTCCAAGTTTGAGCCACTGTCCAGTGACGCCAACAACCTTGACGGCCTCAATATCCATTGCGGCATTGTCGATGAGCTGCATGCCCACAAGACCCGCGATGTGTGGGACGTACTGGAAACCGCCACCGGTGCCCGGCTGCAATCATTGCTGTTCGGCATCACCACGGCAGGCTTCAACAAGGAAGGCATCTGTTACGAGCTGCGTGACTACGCCGTCAAGGTGCTGCGCGGTCAGGTGGATGATGACACCTTCTTCGGCATTATCTACACCCTCGACAAAGAGGACGATCCCTTTGATGAAACGGTCTGGCAAAAGGCCAATCCGGGGCTGGGGATCTGCAAGCGCTGGGATGACCTGCGGCGGCTGGCGAAAAAAGCCAGAGAGCAGGTGTCTGCCCGGCATAACTTCTTCACCAAACACATGAACCTGTGGGTCACCGCCGAATCGGCGTGGATGGACATGCTCAAATGGGACGACAGCGAACCGCTTGCCCCGCCGCATGAGCTGAAAACTTACCCGATGTGGGTCGGGGTGGATTTGGCGAACAAGATAGATATCTGTGCCGCCGTCAAGGTCTGGCAGGGTAATAACGGGCATGTGCATGCCGACTTTAAATTCTGGCTGCCGGAAGACCGGATTGAACGCTGCTCCCGCCAGATGGCCGAACTCTACCGTAAGTGGGGAGAGATGGGCGCCCTGACCCTGACGGACGGTGAAGTCGTCGATCACACCCAGATAAAGGAAGAATTGCAGCACTGGGTCGCCGGGGAGAACCTGAAAGAAATCGGCTTTGACCCGTGGAGTGCCACCCAGTTCAGCCGGGCACTGGCCGAAGAAGGGTTGCCGCTGATTGAGGTCTCCCAGACAGTCCGCAATTTGTCGGAAGCCATGAAATCGCTGGAAGCGCTGGTCTACAGTGGCCAGTTCCACCATAACGGTCACCCGGTCATGAACTGGATGATGAGCAACGTCACCGCCAAACCTGACAAGAACGACAACATTTTCCCGAACAAATCCACACCGGAAGCCAAGATAGACGGCCCCGTTGCCCTGTTTACCGCCATAAGCCGCTTGCTGGTGAACGGGGGCGAGCAACCGGAAAGCCTGTCCGATGTACTGATGGCCCGGGGTTTACGCGCCCTCTGAGGTACTTTCATGAAAATATTAATCTTTGTTGCCCTGCTGGTTGGACTGGCAGGCGGCGGCCTGTTGTCTTACGGGGCGTGGCTGCTGCTGCCGGCGGCGGGATTTATGGTCGCCGGCGTATTGTGTCTGGGCTGGTCTTATCTGGTCTCCCGCATGTTGGGTCATAAACCCGGTAAGGGGGCCTGATGTTCTTTCCCGGACTGTTTCGAAAATCCGCCGACCCGATGACCTCACGGGAACTCAGTGAACTGATCGGCCTGTCGTATGACACCTACACCGGACGGCGGGTCAGCCCCCGGATGGCCATGCAGCTTACCGCCGTTTTTAGCTGCGTGCGGGTACTGGCGGAATCGGTCGGCATGCTGCCCTGTTCGCTGTATGAACAACTGGCGCGGGGGAACAAACGGGCGACCCGCGAACGGCTGAACACCCTGCTGTCGGTAAAACCCAACAACTACATGACGCCCCAGGAATTCTGGGAGCTGCTGATTGCCTGTCTGTGTCTGCGCGGCAACTTCTACGCCTACAAAGTCAAGGCGCTCGGCGAAGTGGTGGAACTCCTGCCCCTTGAGCCGGGCAGCGTTGTACCCAAACTGAACAGTGACTGGTTGCCGGAATATCAGGTCACCTTCCCGAACGGGGATAGCCGGACACTGACCCAGGATGAGATCTGGCATGTGCGTATCTTCACACTGGATGGCCTGATCGGATTAAGCCCGATTGCCTATGCGCGGCAGGCGATTGGACTCGGGCTGGCCACCGAAGAGCACGGCTCCCGGCTGTTCGGTAACGGTGCCGTGACCAGTGGCGTACTGCAAACGGATCAGTCATTGACCGATGACGCCTTTGACCGCCTGAAAGCGGATTTTGAATCCCGCCATCAGGGACTGGTCAACGCCCATAAACCAATGATCCTTGAGATGGGGCTGCAATGGAAACAGATTAGCCTGTCCGCCGAAGACGCCCAGTTTCTGGAAACCCGCAAATTTCAGCTTGAGGAGATTTGCCGCATCTTCCGTGTTCCCCTGCATATGGTGCAGAACACCGACCGGGCGACCTTTAATAACATTGAAAATCTGGGGATCGGTTTCATTAATTATTCACTGGTGCCATACCTGACCCGTATCGAGCAGCGGATTAATGCCGGACTGGTGAAAGGGACTAAGCAAGGGCAGTTTTATGCCAAGTTCAACACCGGGGCGCTGCTGCGCGGGGACATGAAATCCCGCTTTGAGGCGTACACCCGGGGCATTAACTGGGGGATTTACTCGCCGAACGAATGCCGGGAACTGGAAGAACTGAACCCGCGTGAAGGCGGGGATATCTACCTGACCCCGATGAACATGACCACTGATCCCGATTCACCCCCCAAACCCAAGACGGAGACTGAATCCCATGCCGATGATGACCAAAAAACGGCTTGATGTCCCCCTGAAAATCAAATCGGTCAGCGACTCCGGCGAGTTCGAAGGCTACGGTTCGGTGTTCGGGGTGAAAGACAGTTATGACGATATTGTGTTACCCGGTGCCTTTGAAAACTCGCTGAAGCAGTGGGGCGAAAAAGGCGGCTTACCCGCGTTGCTCTGGCAGCACCGGATGGACGAACCCATCGGTATCTATACCGAGATGAAAGAAGATGAGGTCGGGCTGTACCTGAAAGGGCGGTTGCTGATTGACGACGATCCGCTGGCGAAACGGGCGCATGCCCACCTGAAAGCGGGGTCACTGTCCGGCCTGTCGATTGGCTACCTCCTGAAAGAATGGGAATACGACCGGACGAAAGAGGCCTTTTTACTGAAAGAACTCGATTTATGGGAAGTGAGTCTGGTGACCTTTCCGGCCAATGACGAAGCCCGGGTCAGTGAGGTGAAATCGGCCTTTGCCCGGGGTGACATTCCCGCCCCAAAAAGTATTGAACGGGTCCTGCGCGACGTCGGACTCTCCCGCTCCCAGGCCAAGGCATTTATGGCTGAGGGGTACGGCGCGTTGTCTCTGCGTGACGCTGAAACGGACGTGTCCATTTTGAATGCATTAAAAACCCTTACTTTTGAATAATCACGGAGTCCACTATGGCAGTTGAATTGAAAGACGTTGAACAGATCGCGCAGGAAATCAAGGGGCGCTTTGACGAGTTCAAAGAGAAGAATGATAAACGCTTTGACGCGATTGAGGCCGAAAAAGGCAAACTGGCGGGGCAGGTTGACACCCTGAACGGCAAGCTGTCTGAACTGGATAGCCTGAAAACCGCACTGGAAGAAGAACTGGCGGGACTGAAACGCCCGGCAGGCGGCAGCAATAACAAGGCCGCGTCTGAGCACAAAACCGCCTTTACCCAGTTTATCCGCAAGGGTAAGGATGACGGGCTGGCCGAACTGGAGCAGAAAGCCATGCAGACCGTCAGTGATCCCGAGGGCGGTTATGCCGTTCCCGAAGAGCTGGATCGTAATATCATCAGCGCCCTGAAAGATGAAGTGGTGATGCGGGCAGAATGCAGCGTGGTGTCCGTCGGTAATCCCAACTTTAAGCGGCTGGTCAATCAGGGTGGCACCAACAGTGGCTGGGTCGGCGAAACCGATGAACGCCCGGAAACGAAAACACCGAAGCTGACGCCCATCGAACCGACCTGGGGTGAGATTTACGGTAATCCCGCCGCCACCCAGACCATGCTGGACGATGCCTTCTTTGATGTGGAGGCCTTCATCACGGCGGAGCTGGCACAGGAATTTGCCGAGCAGGAAGAAGACGCCTTTACCCACGGCGACGGGGTCAAGAAGCCGAAGGGATTACTGGCCTACGGCAGTGACGCGCAGACCGACAAAGAGCGCAAGTGGGGCACCTTGCAGCACCTGCTGCTGAAAAAGCCGACCGAAGTGACGGCGGACGAAATCATGCAGCTGATCTACACCCTACGCAAGCCGTACCGCAACGGGGCAAAGTTCATGATGAACAACAAGATGCTGTTCACCGTGCGCACCCTGAAAGACAGTCAGGGCAATTATCTGTGGCAACCGGGTCTGCAACTGGGGCAACCCTCTGCGTTGCTGGGCTACGGCATTGCGGAAAATGAGCAGTTTGCCGATGTGGGCGCGGACGCCGTGCCGGTGGCGTTCGGTAACTTCAAGCGTTGCTACACCATTCTGGATCGCATGGGCGTACGCATATTGCGTGACCCGTACACCCACAAGCCGTTCATCCACTTTTACACCACCAAGCGCGTGGGGTCTTTGCTGGTGGACAGCAACGCGGTGAAACTGCTGAAAGCGGGTGGCGGTAAATCATAATCAATCCAATGGCGGCCACCGTGCCGCCTTTTTACCGGGGGAACCATGCCCTTACCCACCATTGAAGAACTGCGGTTGCAGTGCAAGATAGATGAGACGCAGGACGATGACCTGTTACTGAATTATCTTGCCAGTGCCAGAGAGAAGGCCGAGAACTACCTGAACCGTAAACTCTATGAAGACAGGGTGCCGGACGATGATCTTGACGGCATTCTGATCACCCCGTTAATTAAGCTGGCCTTAATGCTGGCAGTGGGGTTCTGGTATGAACACCGTGAACCTAATGTATTAGCCAGTGGATTTAAAGAGCTGCTTAACGACTACCGGATCAGACCCATGAGGGGGAAATAATGAATATCGGCCGATTGCGCCACCGCATCACGATTCAGGGTATCCGCACCCGACAGACGTCTTCGGGCGGCGTTGTCAACGAACGCTACACCGTGGCAACGGTGTGGGCGGAGGCGAAATTTATCAGCGGCCGCGAGGTGGTGGCGGCCAAGGCAGTGTTATCTGAAAGTGTTGTCCGGTTCTGGGTGCGTTACCGCGCTGATATCGACACCACCATGGCTATCATTTTCCGGGGCAAAACTTACGCCATTCAGGCAGTGATGCCGGACAATAAATTAACCCTGTTGGAATTACTCTGTCAGGAGGGCGTAAAACAATGACCACCGTGGATCTTTCAGCACTCAAAGACCTGTCGCGGGATTTGGAGCTGCTCAGCAAGGCTGAGAACGACAAAGTACTACGTAAAGGCATGTATGCCGGGGCGAAAGTGCTGCGCGATGAGACCCGCAGCCGTGCCCCCAAACGCACCGGTAAACTCAAAAAGAACATTATGGCGGTTAACCGCAAAAAACAGCGGGACGGCTCCATCTCTTCGGGCGTTTATGTGCGGGGATCGAATCAATCCGGCACCAACAGCGACCCCAAAATGAAGAAAAACGACCCCCGCAACGCCTACTACTGGCGCTTTCTGGAAAAAGGCACCTCAAGGATGGCCCCGAAGCCGTTCATTGATCCGGCCTTTGAATCCAAATCAGATGCCGCCGCCGACGCGGTATTTAATGCGGCGTTGAAAGCCATTGATGAGGTACTGGCAAAATGACAGACGGCGATTTGTTTACATTGTTAGTTCCGGTACTGCCCGGCCGGGTGTTTCCCTATTTAATCCCGCAAACCGAAAGAAAAACCGCGGCGCCGTGGTGCGTATTTTCCACCTACAGTATCTACACCGATGTACTGAGCGGCCAGTCGGTCAAAATGACGCGGGTTCAGATTGATGCCTACGCGCCCGGGCTGGACGACGCCGACCGGATTTGTGGCGACGCCTTCAGTGCCATCAAAACATTGCAACCTTTTGAAGTAGAACGTGAGAACAGTTACGAAAATGACACGGGGCTGTATCGCGCGACCGTCGAATTTAAAATCTATTCCTAATCCCGGAGATAATATGGCTAAGTATGAAAAAACACTGGCGACCTCGCTGTCGGTTTCTGCTGAGGCAGCCAATGACGCAACCAGCACCCTGATAAAATGGGTGGCAATTGACACTTCCGTCAAAGAAATCAACTACACCGGCGGTCAAAAAAGTGACATTGAGGTCACTACGCTCGGTTCCCGTGAACAGGAGATGATTAACGGACTGGCGGCCCCGGCTGAAATTACCCTCTCCGGGCACTGGACGGCCGACGAGGAAGGGCAGGACATTTTGCGCCTCGCCTACAGCACCGACCAAGCCTATGCCTTCCGTGTCCAGTTCCCCAGCGGCAATGGCTATACCTTCTTGGCTGAGGTCAGGCAGGAATCATGGCAGGCTGCCGCCAATGGCATCGTCAGCGCCTCCTTCACCTTGCGCATGAAAGGCCGCCCGACACCGCTGGCGAAAAAACTGCAAACCAACACACAGGAAGGACAATAATCATGAATATTCGTCAACTGGCATTAACCCCGAAACTGGGCTTTCGCACCAAAACGGTAACCGTGACTGAGTGGGATAACGCCACCGTCACCCTGCGTGAACCGTCAGCTGGGGCATGGATCCGCTGGAATGAAGTGACCTCGCCAACAGACAAAGAAGGAACACTCTCCACGGCAGAAAAGGTGCTGCGCAATACCCGTGCCGATGTCGTGCTGTTTATCGATGTGCTGTGCGATGAACACGGTGAACCGGTCTTTACTCCGGACGATATGGAGGCCGTGATGGATATCTACGCCCCCGTGCATTCCCGCCTGTTACATCAGGCACTCAGTCTGGTGACCACCGGTGATGAAGCCGAAAAAAAGTCCGATCTCCATTAACCGGCTTTATGCTGACGCTGGCCCTGCGCCTCGGTAAAACCCTGTCCGAATTGCAGGGCGGGTTAAGTGCCAGCGAACTGATGCTGTGGCTGGCCTACGACCGCGAAAACCCCCTCAGCGACCGTCGGGGTGACATTCAGGCCGCGCAAATTGCCTCCGCGGTTTATCAGTCACAGGGTGTCAAAGTCGGGCTGAGCGAGGCGCTGCTGCAATGGGGCAATCCCGATGAGGAAAGCGGCGACGACTTCGAAAACTTCTTTGCTAATCTCACATAGGTGACACTGTGGCAAAACTGCGTGAACTGATTATCAAAATCTCGGCCAATTCCAGCTCGTATCAGGCGGAAATCGCCCGGGCTGCCCGGCTGGGAGAAAATTACCACCGGGTGATGGAAAATGGCAACCGGGGTGCGGCGGCGGCGGCGCGTGGCAGCCGTGCCGCCCTGCGTGACCTGAACAGCCAGCTGGTTTCAGTGAAAGACTCTGCCGTCGGGATGGCGGGCGCGTTTGCCGGCATCTTCGCCACCAGTAAACTGATTGAAACCGCCGACAAATGGACAAACCTCAATTCCCGCTTGAAACTGGCGACGGCGTCCAGTATCGATTTAGCCAATAGCCAGCGGTTATTGATGGAGATGAGTCAAAAAACCGGAACATCATTCGAGGCCAATGCCACGGTCTTTGCCCGTGCGGCTGCCCCGATGCGGGCACTCCAATATGCCTCACAAGACATTGTTAATATGACGGAAGCGCTATCGACGGGGTTGAGAATATCAGGCGCGAATGCTTCAGAATCCAGTTCGGTATTGGTTCAGTTCTCGCAAGCGATGTCGTCCGGTGTCCTGCGGGGTGAAGAATTTAACGCGATGGCGGAGAACGGCAGTCGAATCATTCAGGCACTGGCTGACGGTATGGGCGTCGCCAGAACCCAATTAAAAGGCATGGCGAACGACGGCCTGTTGACGATGGATAAAGTCATTCCCGCTTTACTGAGCCAACTGGAGAAACTGAAAGCAGAAGGCCTTTCAATGGGGGCGACGGTTGAAAAATCCCTGATGCGCGTACAAAACGCCTTCATGGAATGGATCGGTGGGGCGAATGAAGCCACGGGTACTACCCGCGTTCTCGCCGGGGTACTGGATGACCTGTCTAAAAATATTAACGACGTCGCTGCGGCGGGCGCAGTGGCAGTCGGTCTGTTCGGGGCGCGGGCGCTGGGTAACAGGGTATCAGCGATTGGGGCATCAACCTCTGCGCTGATCCAGAATTCCCGCGCCGAAATTAATAACGCGGATCAAGCTTACCGTAACTCTCAGGTTCAGGTTGCCTCAGCGAGAGCCAGCGCTTATCAGGCACAACAAAACGTTATCGCCGCGCGTTCACGCCTGCTTCAGACGACAAACACACAGACCTTCGCCGCCGCAGAAGCGAGACTGAACCGGACACTGGTCGCAGAAGCGGCAGCGCAGGCCAGAGTGACGCAAAGCATCAATGCAAGAGCCGCCGCACAAGCGCGACTCAATGCGGTCACCTCGCTCGGTTCAAGAATGGGCGGTGCGCTGCTCGGCGCTGTCGGTGGACTGCCGGGGATACTGATTATGGCCGCCGGTGCAGCCTACCTGCTGTACCAAAACCAAAAGCAGGCCAAAGAAGAAGCCCGGGCGCACGCGAAAGAGGCGACAAAAATCAAGGAAGAACTGAGCAAGATGGATCCTGTTCAACTCAGGGACACCAAGAATCAGTTAAAAGAAGATCTTGCCGTGGCTAAAGAGGATGTGGAAAAGTTCAGGAAGGAGATGAATAAAAACCAAATCAGCCTCAATCTTTTCATGAAGGATAAAAGCAACGGTAAAAATACTGACATCAAGATCACCGAGTTCAGCACTAAACTTTCAGAAAGCCGTTCGGCGTATGAAGCTGCCCTGAAAACGGTCGGTGAAATCACGTCTGCCCTCACGAGTCTGGGTGACCAACAGACAATCAATGGGGAGAAAGAGAAAAGGTTCATCACAGCGATTAACGAAATGCGCAAAACCGGCAATGTGACGCTGGCGCTGCAAAATCAAAAGCTGGAACTCACGGTCGAGCTACTGGAACGGATCAAAAACTCAAGCATTGATGTATCAGGTATTCACATTCCCGTACCGGTAGTGAAATTCGAGCCAAACGACAAAATAAAGTCGTTACTGAAAGACCAGGAAAGGGAAATTGATCTTTCTAAAAGAAAGGGATTAGATAAAGTCAGGCGTGAGGCGTATTACAAAGCCGTTGATGGGGGGTTGAATCCGGATGATAGGCAACAAAAGCCCTATGTGAATCAGGTCATTAATAACGCGGCTCAGGTATACCAAAATGCCGAAGCCCTACGGAAGCAGGACGAAGCCGCCCGAAAAGCTCAAAGCGAGGCAGAAAGTGCCACACGGAAAGCCGCCAAAACCGCAGAAGATTACACGAATAAAGTGGCCGAACTGAATACGCAACTGGCCACCGAAGCGATCCGCTATAAAGAGGGCAATGCTGCCGCCGAGCTATTCGCCAATTCTCAAAATAACGTCAGTAAGTTTACTCAGGAACAGAACAACCACCTGAACCAGCTTAACAAGCGACTGGAGGAAACTAAGCAGCGTTATCAGGACTTACAGGCTGCTATCGAAGCGGATCCATTCCGTAATGTTGCTAAAAGAACCCAAGAAGCGACAGAGCAACTGGAGCGGCAGAAGAACAATGGTCAAATTGAGTCACCCGCCGAATACACCTATCGAAAAGGGGATATCTGGAAAGACGAGGTTAGAGGCAATGCGGACGCCAGACAGCAGTATGCCGTTTCCGCCAGAGATAACTTACGGGGCGAAGTTGACCCAATACAGGATCTGGAAAACCAACTTGAACGCAAAAAGGCGCTTTATCAGTCCTATGCTGACGCAACTGTTATCAGTGAACAGCGTAAGAATGAACTGATTGCGGCCGCCGAAACGGAAAACAACACGAAACGCATTGAAGCGGCGAAACAGTTATTTGCTGCCCAAAGTACCTATCACGCAATCGCAGTCAACCTGTTTGATACTGTCAGCGAACGCATGGGCAACATGATTACGGGGCTGCTAACCGGAACTAAATCGCTCAAAGAAGGCATTTCTGAAATGTTCGCTTCAATGGCACAGAGCGTCGTTCAGAGTTTAATGAAAATTGCTGCGAATAAGGCATTTGAAATGCTGGCCTCTTCATTCGGTGGCGGTGCGGGGGGGGCGTTCAACGGCTTCATGTCTACGTTCGTCAAGAATGCCAAAGGCGGTGTTTATAATTCTCCCAGTCTGAGTAGCTACAGCGGTCAGATAGTCAATAGTCCGACATTGTTTGCATTTGCGAAAGGGGCGGGACTGATGGGTGAAGCGGGGCCGGAAGCCATCATGCCGCTGACCCGTAGTGCCGATGGCTCTCTGGGTGTACGTGCTATTTCCCCAAAGGGCTTGGGTGATCAAGGGGGCACCAATATCAATGTCTACATCACGGACGGGAAAACTGAAAGTTCATCATCGAAAGGCGATAATGACGCCTTCGGGCGTCGTTTTGCTCAGGCCGTCGCTCAGGTCTACTACGCTGAACGTGACAGGGATTTGCGGCAGGGTGGTGCAATCAACAAAGCGATAAGGGCGAAATAATGGAAATATTCACATGGCTGCCGCGCGTGAATGCCAGTTCCAATGTTGAATTTGCGATCCGAAAAGCGAAATTCGGTGACGGTTATGAACAGGTCTCTGGTGCGGGGATTAACCCCAAGTCGATGAGATGGACATTGGATTTTGTCGGTAATGAAAAACACATTACTGAGATTATCGCCTTTCTTGACCGGCATGAAGGGCATAAGTCATTTATCTGGACGCCCCCGCTGGCGAGCAAGGGGCTGTTTCGGTGCGAGAGCTATAAGTATCAGGCCATTGATTACAAAACCTATGCCCTGTCAACTGAATTCATTGAGGCGCACGCGCCATAGAGGACAATCATGTTTACTGCTGACGTACAAAAGCTGGACGCCGGAAATACCGTCCGGCTCTACGAGATTGACGGGACAAAATTCGGTGCCGATGTGCTTCGTTTTCATGCGTATGGTATGCCTGTGACGCCCGAAGAAATTGACACCGCCGAGGAGACAGGCAGTCAGCCGCAGCCGAAGTCCCTTTGGTGGCAGGGGCAGGAATATAAACCGTGGCCTGTTCAGATAGAGGGACTGGACATGTCCACGGATGGACAGGCTGCCCGCCCTCGCTTATCTGTTGCGAATATTGAGGGAACGGTCACCGCGCTATGTCTGCAATTTGATGACATGGTACAAGCGAAAGTCGCTATCCATGATACATTTGTTCATTATCTGGATGCGAAAAATTTCCCGCAGGGTAACCCTACCGCTGATCCGCAACAAGAGCGGCAGCTCATGTTTTACATCAACAGAAAAACATCTGAAACCGATAAGACTGTGGTTTTTGAATTAGCCAGCCCGGCGTCACTGGATGGCCTGATTATTCCCACCCGGCAAATTCACGGCGTATGCACATGGTGTGCCCGTGGCTGGTACCGGACAGGGAAAGGTTGCGACTACGCCGGAACAAACTATTTTGATATTGACAACAACCCGACCGATGATCCGAGCAAAGACCGATGCCCCGGCACCGTCATTGCGTGTAAGTTGCGTTACGGTGAAGATAATGAGCTATCATTTGGTGGGTTTCCGGCCTCGTCCCTTATCAGGAGATAGCCATGAATGATAAGACATTAACGGCCATATTTGAACATACTAAACAAATGTATCCCAATGAATGTTGTGGGGTAATTGCCCAGAAAAGCCGCGTAGAAAAATACTTTCCCTGCAAAAATTTAGCCCCTAATCCCGCCGAACAATTCCAGCTAGATCCCGGTGATTATTTAGCCGCATCAATCTGGGGAACTATTACCGGTATTGTTCATAGTCACCCGGACGCAACTACTATGCCCAGTGATTTAGATGAGGCACAATGTGATTTTACTGAATTGCCGTGGCACATTGTGAGCTACCCAGAGGGTGATTTCAGGACAATCTATCCGCGCGGTGAATTGCCGCTACTCGGTCGCCCGTTTGTGTTGGGTGTCTATGATTGCTATGGTCTCATTATGAGCTATTACCGCCAACAATGCGGTATTGAACTGAATGACTATCGGGTTAATTATCATTGGTGGGAGCAAGGTGAAAACCTTTACATAGAGAATTTTGAGAATGCCGGTTTTGTTGAAGTCACAGGCGACCCGCAGACGGGCGATGTAATCATTATGCAGGTTCAAGCGGATGTGCCCAATCATGCCGGTGTTTTGTTAGAGGGTAATTTATTACTCCATCACCTCTACGGACAGTTAAGTCAGAAAGTGCCGTATGGGGGGTATTGGAAAGACAGGACAATAAAGATAGTACGATATCATTTATTATTATAAATTAAGCGCTATAAGATAACTCAATTACCTTTACGCTGGATTTGCGTTGTTTTCAATGAAAATATGCAGTGAATTACTTAGAGGAATTATCATGAAAACAAAATTTATTTCTTTAATTTTTTTGATGTTGATGAGTGGATGCGTAGGGATTACAAGCAAGGACATAAGAAGCGTCAGACATGAAGTTTTTTTTTCAGATAAAAGCCCTGATGATTTTAAATATTGCTTAATTGATAATTTAGATCATTTAAGAGGCGATCGAATGCTAATAGAACCAGTTTTAAATTCCAAGTCGGTGGAAATATTGATTGGAGCGCTACAATTATCAAATATGAGATATTACCATAGGGTAATCATATCGGATAATGGAGGAAAAACTAGGGTATCGATACAGAGCTTAGATGACCATTATCGTCCACTAACAAAAAATGAACTGAGAGAAATGGCTAAAAATTGTTTATAGCCAAGGATGAATTGAAAATAACATAGTTTTTTAACCCGCGTCGGCGGGTTTTTTTATTTATGAGGTCATTATGGCTTATATATGTCCCCCTCTTCGGACAATACGCCTACACGGCGTCCTTGCTACCAAGTTCGGCGCGACATTTGACTATGCCGTCAGAGATGCCCCCCATGCTATCCGGGCTATGAGTAGGCTGGTTGCAGGTTTTGAGGCATTCATGATCCATGCTCACCAGCAGGGTTTTACTTTTTCGGTCATTGTGGGTGGCAGAAGTTACCACAAAGACGAACTGGACATGACCAAGGGTAATGGTGGTATCCATATACTGCCTGTCATCACCGGCAGTAAACGCGGTGGATTGTTTCAAACGATTTTAGGGGTAGCGCTGATTGCGGTTGCATGGTGGAATCCATTGGGCTGGGCTGCCTCGACCGCATTGTTTGTCGGGGCGTCAGGGGCATCAATGGCAATGGGCGGCGTTTCTCAAATGCTGGCACCTCAGCCGCCGAGGTTGGGGATGCGGGAATCCCCCGACAATAAACCCAGTTATGCTTTCGGTGGTGCAGTCAATACCATCGCACAAGGGAACCCTGTGCCTCTTCTGTATGGTTCGCGCGAGATAGGCGGGGCGATTATCTCAGCGGGTGTTTACACCGAAGACCAGTATCAGACTGAGCAAATAGAAAACCAACGCAAACACAGCCGCTAAATGCGGTTAATGAGATGGTCCCCACCACCCTGTGAGCGGTATGCTGGCAGGGTGTTTCTTTCAGGAGAAGACCATCATGCAAAACGTTACGCTTATTGGTATTGATCTCGGCAAACATTCTTTCCACGTTCACTGTCAGGACAAATCAGGAAAGGCCCTGCTGCGTAAAAAATTTACCCGCGCCAGACTGATGGAGTTTTTAGCGGGATCGCCATCAGCGACTGTTGTAATGGAAGCCTGCGCCGGTGCTCACTTTATGGCTCGCCGGATCGCTGCTTTTGGTCACGAAGCGAAGCTGATTTCTCCACAATTTGTTCGTCCTTTTGTAAAGAGCAACAAGAACGATTTTGTGGATGCTGAAGCCATATGCGAAGCTGCATCTCGTCCCTCCATGCGATTTGTGCAACCACGAACAGAGGCGCAACAAGCTATGCGCGCCCTGCATCGGGTCAGAGAATCACTGGTCAGAGACAGGGTTAAAACCACTAATCAGATGCACGCTTTTTTACTGGAATTTGGCATCAGTATGCCGATCGGAACCGCCGTGATAAAAAGACTTTCAACCGTCTTGGCAGAGAACGAACTTCCTCCCTATCTGGCACAGTTGCTGATGCGCTTACATGCCCATTATCTTTATCTTGTCGAACAGCTCACCGAGCTTGAGACGGCACTGGAGCAGGAGCTGAGACGTGATGAAACAGGACAGCGTCTTCAGACAATACCGGGCGTGGGTCCGATAACTGCCAGCGTCTTATCATCGCAGCTGGGCGATGGTAAGCAGTATGGCTGTAGCCGGGATTTTGCTGCTTCAACCGGTCTGGTACCACGCCAGTACAGCACGGGTGGCAAAAATACGCTTTTAGGGATAAGTAAACGCGGAGACAAAAATCTGCGACGGTTACTTGTCCAGTGCGCCAGAGTCTTTATCCAGAGAATCGATTATCAGTCAGGAAGGCTGGCTGAATGGGTAAAGGCTCAGCTTGAGCGAAAACACTCAAATGTTGTGGCCTGTGCGCTGGCCAACAAATTAGCCCGGATAGCCTGGGCAATCACAACACGGCAAACTGTGTTCGAAAGGTAACGACGACGCCAGTCTGACTGGCAGGTTAATCGTTAATTAAAGCAGTTCCCAATCTGGTTTTGCGAAGACTGATTATTGATGACATGAACGGCTTATCGACCTGATGGAATCCTGACATAAAAAATGGCTCTCTGAAGCCGTGCGGTTTTTTAGGCTTATCAGGTGCGGAACTCATCGAGGCGCGGGCATCCCTGCCCATAGTGACGCCGGATAGATTTAAGCAAGCCAACATCAATCAAAAATCAGTGTTGCAAAAAAGGTGGGGACCATAGATTTTTTATTTCAGAGGCGAACAATGACATTGCATATTATCGAGGGCGCCAAAGGCGGCGGCGGCGGCGGGGGCGGCGGACATACACCTTATGAAATGCCCGATAACATTCAATCGACGGCCACGGCTAAAATTCTGGTGGCCTTGGGTGAGGGTGAGTTCGTCAATGATCTGACGGCAAAAGATATCTATCTGGACGGCACACCCTTGCAGAACGACAACGGAACCATTAATTTTGCAGGCGTGAAATGGGAATTTCGCCCCGGTACCCAGCATCAGAACTATATCAAAGGCATGAGCGCGGCTGAAAATGAAATCCGTCTGGGTACAGAAATAAAAACCGCTGTGCCCTGGACAAAATACATTTCCAACACCAAGTTATCGGCCGTCCGTGTCCGTCTCGGCTGGCCTGCGTTGAGAATGCAAAAAGAAAATGGTGACACGGTGGGCTTTCGCGTTGATTATGCCATTGAATTGTCCACCGATGGCGGCAGCTATCAGGCTGTGTTTGATACCCATATTGATGCCAAAACAACCACCCTGTATGAACGCTCATACCGCATTAATCTGCCTGATGCCAAAACGGGCTGGACGGTTCGTGTTGTCAGAAAAACGCCAGACAGCACCAGTGAGCGGATCAACGACAAAATGAATATCATGGCGTTCACTGAGATTGTTGACGCCAAATTACGCTACCCGAATACCGCGCTGCTGTACGTTGAATTTGACGCCCGGTTATTCAATGGCAATACCCCGCTGATTTCATGTAAGCCCAAGGGGCGCATTATTCGCGTACCCGCCAATTACGACCCGGTTAACCGCACGTACAGTGGCATCTGGAACTTAACCTTCAAATGGGCGCACAGTAATAACCCGGCGTGGGTGCTGTACGATATACTGCTAAACGATTTATGCGGCCTTGGCGACAAAATCGACCGCACGCAAATTGATGAAATCGAACTGTATCGCGTGGCGCAGTATTGCGATCAATTGGTCCCTGATGGCAAAGGCGGTGGTGGCATGGAGCCGCGCTTTACCTGCGATGTTTACATACAATCACGCGAAGAGGCACATAAAGTGCTGACCGATATTGGCGCCATATTCCGGGGTTCAGTCCACTGGGGAGCTAATCAGTTCGTGGCAGCGGCGGATATGCCGGATGACATTAAATATATTTTCACTCAGGCCAGCGTTATCAATGGCGACTTTGTCTACAGCGGCGGCGGCGAGCGTAACCGCAGCACGGTTGCCATGGTGAGCTGGTCAAATCCAAACAATCATTACAATGATGAAGTTGAAGTTGTTTCAGACGATAATTTAATCCGACGTTATGGTATCAACCAGATTGATATTTCCGCTATTGGCTGCACCCGTCAGAGTGAGGCGCAACGCCGGGGAAAATGGGCAATCCTGACCAACTCACGCGATGGCATGATTTCATTTCGTGTAGGGCTGGATGGTCAAATCCCGATGCCCGGTCATATTATTGGCGTGGCACATAAAAACCGAGCCGGGCGCACTATCGGTGGTCGCATTCAGTCGGTGAACGATCGCAATATCACACTGGACAGAAAACCTGATGTGAAGGCGGGTGATCGTCTATTGGTTAATTTACCGACAGGAAAATCAGAAGGCCGGACGGTTCAGGCCGTCAATGGTAACATTGTTACCGTAACGACGACTTATAGTGAATCACCTGTATCCGGTGCTGGCTGGGCGGTGGATGCCCATGATTTATTTATTCAGCAATATCGCGTTGTCGGCATCAAAGATAACAATGATGGCACATTCGAAATCAATGGCCTTTACCACGATCCCGACAAATACGACCGTATCGACACGGGTGCCAGAATCGACGAACGGCCTATTTCCATTATTCCGGCGAGCGTCCAGCAGCCACCGAATTCAATCAGGATTGAGAGTTTTTCGTTTGTTCAGCAAGGCATTTCCACCACTACCGTGCGGATTGCATGGGAGAAAGCGGAAGGGGCGGCGGCCTATGTGGGAGAGTGGCGCCGGGATAGCGGGAACTGGATTTCCATTCCCCGTACCGCATCGCTGGGTTTTGAAATACCTAATGCTTACTCCGGCAGATATCAGGCCCGCATCAAGGCCATCAACTCCTTTGATATTCCCAGCTTATTTATCTCCTCTGAAGAGGTCAATATCGTTGGAAAACAAGGTAACCCTCCGGCACCGCTGGGGTTCAGAACAACCCCGATCATCTTCGGTATCCAGATTGACTGGGGTTTTGCGCCCCAGACCGACGACACGCTGAAAACTGAAATCCAGTACAGCAGGACGAATGACGGCGAGGGTTTACTGTTGCTGGCCGATATTCCCTATCCCCAGCGAATGCACACAATGCAGGGACTGGCGGCAGGCGTTGCATTTTATTTCCGTGCGCGTCTGGTGGACAAGTCCGGCAATCAATCCCCGTGGACGGCGTTCGTCAGGGGAGAATCGTCTTCGGATACGAATTGGATCATTGATGCAGCAGGCAACCAGTTCCTGACCGCCGAAGCCGGGAAACGATTACAGGAGCAAATGGATTATCAGTCGGAGTCCATCCTCATCAACGGTACAGCTATTCAGCAAAATAGCCGCGAATTACTCACCCGTGATGGTGAGAACAAAGCGGAAATCAAACGACTCGATCGTGTATTCGCTGATGAAAAAACCGCATGGGCACAATCCATTAAGGAAGTAAAATCCAGCGTCGGGGAAAACCGTTCTGCTGTTCAGGAAAACCAGAAATCCATTAACAAACTGGATTCATCATTAGCTGAGAGCGAGCAGCGTGTTCAGGCTCAATTCAAACATCAATCGGCCCTCATTGATACCAAGGCAACCACTGTTTTTGACCATATAGGCGGTTCTGCGACGTACACAGTGAGGGCAGGTATTAAAGACGCTAATGGGAATTATCATAGTGCGGGGATGGTTATTGGTGCTCAGATGGTGAATGGCCAAGTGAGAACGGATATTGGTTTTAATGCCAATAATTTTACCTTCGTCAATCCCGCAAATGACAAATTCGAACCCTTTGTGGCGGCTAAAAATGGCCAGTTGTTTATTCGGGATGGATTTATAGAAGATGGCAGTATTACCAATGCCAAAATTGGCAATTACATCCAGTCTGGAAATTATATTGCTGGCCGGGCAGGGTGGAAAATTGATAAAGGGGGTGGGGCAGAATTCAACCATGTTACTGTTCGTGGGGAGATACATGCAACCAGCGGGACGTTCACCGGAACAATCAATGGCGCTGATGGCCGTTTTTCCGGCGCAGTATATGCAACCAAAATTGTAGGTGACGTTGTGTCTGTTACTTTGGGGAATGTATCATTAGGCAACCGTGACAGCATTTTTTTTCATAAAAGGCTAACGGAAGCTATGCCGTTTGATCGGGTTTTTATTTATGGACCGATAATGACTCAGCGTTACGTCGGATCTTTGGGTGGTTCGGGGGAGGCATCCGTTTCGGTATACGTTAATAATGTGCATGTGGCTGGGCAAAACTTTTTCATGGAGTCTTCTGATCGCGGCCCGCAGTGCATCTCTGGTACGTTGTTTTCACCCCCTATAACAATTCCCGCCAATACAACGCCGACCATTAAAGTTGTTCTCGTAACCCACGGCGCGGGCATTACATACCCTACTCCCGGTATTGGTATGCTGTTTAAGGCTAGTAGTCAGTGGTCTAACATGTAAATATTAATTTCATTAGCTAAAGTATACCGCAGTAGCGCAGCATTTTAGATTCAAAGAAGGTAAACACATAAGAATGGCGATATAAATCGCCATTCTTTTTAATGGAAATATTGCAGTACTTTGCTCCACCATTTTTTATGGTTTATATCTATGTCATAAGCACTTTCAAAATCTCCAACGACTACAATATAAAAGTGTGTGTCCAATATATCTTGTGGGTTTTTTTCTGGTAATGTAGGATTTCCTTCAAAAAATGAGTACATATTCATCATCTTAAAAGGTGACGTTTGGCCTATATATTTATCCTCTTTATCATATAAAACCACAAAAATAGGCTCTTTCTCCATTATGGTTAGATAAATCCCAAATAAATTAATAGGTTCCGGCTTGTAATATTTGGCGTAATAGTCACTTTCACCAGAGTTAACTTCGCTCAGCGTGTCACTTTCTTTCAAAAAAGTAACATGTGATAAAAAAAACCACCATAAGAAAAGTATGATCAGCATAAAATATAAAATATACTTTGCTGTTTTTTTTACAATCATAAATAAATCACTCTATCCTTTGGCAGCGGAGAAATCCATAAAACATCTGAAAAAACAATAAAATCCCCTCCTTTATTGTGTTTCTTTTGCCATTCTCTGAAATTTCTATTATATACAGGGACGTGCTTTGAATATTCCCCTGTCGCTAACTCTCTCCACATATTATCGTTATAAAAACCCATGTATACAGCTGTTTTTACTTTACTTAAAACTCCATCCCTGCTCCAGACCCCAAGGAATTCATCAGGGTTAAAAAAGTCATAGCTATCTTTTAAGTAAATACCCAATCCCTCTGTAATAAATACATTTTTTGTTTTTATTTTATCTGCATGCCCTCTCACCGCTAATTTTAATGTTGCTTTACCTATAGCGCCAAAATAATCATCGATGGTATCCGTCAAAGAGCCAATTTCTTTATAGTTTACTTGTGCATATGTATCTAATTCAATTGCTGAATCAGAATATCCTATTTTATTTGAATTTACGTTAAGTCTTTTTTTTAATAATTTTATTCCATTAGGGGATGCCCATTTCTGTACAAGTTCCTCGGTAGCTTCTTTTACTTGATTGAAATTCATAGCCCATTCCATTTTTACAATAGAATCATTGACTCTGTCTTTTGGTATATCTATGGAATCTATTTCTTTTATATATCTGACTTTTTCTTCTTGAGTAAACTCAATTTTAGGTCTTTCAAACCAGTGGCGCATAATTTTAGGTGCCATTTCCCAACCCATTTTTTCCATTGAGTTAGGAATTTCATTTAACATGAAAATATCTACATTTATATCTGTAACTGCGCCACCCTTAACAGTCTTAGCTGAAAAAATTGCCATAATCAAATCCCTATCTTTGTTTGAAATAAATATTCTACATTGAGGTTTTCTTCTTGTTTTGTGTCAAATTGCTTTGTCACACCAGATGTTTGACAGACACCTTCTACCGGTCCCTTATTTGTTTTCACGCCATATGCGATATGTTGACAGTTATCGCCGTTCTGTTGATTTTTTAGCTTGAACTGATGGCTAAACAAAGCTGTGATAGTTTCCGCTAAAGGCAGAATAGACGAAAACCCCGAAAGCAGCGGCCTTTCCTCTTCACGCCCCTGCAATTGCGAAATACTATAGCCTGTCGTTCCCGCTGCGAGATGGCTACATGTAATGGACTTGTAATCAAGGAGCACTGTTTCAGACGGTATCTGGTCATTGTCGTCTATCGAGTGGGGATAATGGCAGGAGAAATCAACAAGGGTGGCACTGGTGAGTTTGACTTCATAAAAGCGTTCCAACTGTCCCATTGGGCTGATTCGGTAGAACATGAAAACAGCATCCAGTAATTCGTTACCGTCTATTGCCATTGCTAACAGGGGGGAGGATTTATCGATGGGCTTTACAAAACTGACAGGGTGGTGATTGATGTTCTGGTCACGGGTCATCATATGATTCAGACTTAATACTTGTATCTGATCTTCCCGTCCTGCCTGATACCGGTTCCCGATAGATTCAGGGGTTGAACACCCTGCCGAAATTAAACCTTGCTTCTTACCTTTTAACGACAAATAAATTAAATATGACATCCGTAGTTACCCTTCTAGTTTTTCATTTAAATCACCTGAGCCAGATCATAAGGCAGGATACAACAGTATGGTTTATGTATTCCAGAATGAATGAAAGTACAGAATAAAAATTGTGATTAACTTCTCCTCCTAAACAAAATCAGGTAATTGCCTATTTTAAATTTCATGTTATACAACAAGATTATTAACAAGGTATTTTTTACATATGGTTATTTATAGTTAAACAGGGTGAAATATCATTCATAATCAATATGGAAAGATAAACAACCCATTTAAATAATATATATTTTGACATCCCATCAATATCTGATTTGTAGGTATTGAATCTATATAAGGGGTGAAACTCCAGATTTATATAACCTACTGATTTTACTTAATTACCGCTCAGAGCCGGAATTCTGGCTCTCTGGCAGAAATAAACAATATCAATGAGTTAAGTTAAAAGGGAGGATTGTCCCCTTTAAATGCTAAGTTTTATCAATCAGCCATAGGCAAATAGATTTTAATAATGTCCTGCCAGCCATTCCGTGCCATCCTAATCAGAAGTTCTCTCCAGTATTGATGAACCTATTTTATTGATGTTCACAGGCGGAGAAGTAGCCCGCCTTCATGTTATTTAGCAATGTGTATTGTTGATTAAATGAGGGAATAACTATGCAAGATAAAAATTCTGAGACAAAGGGATTAGACGACAGCAGCCTTGTGACTGTTACCACACCGGAATATGTCAAAGATTCAATCAAAGAAGCGATAGAAAAACATGCCCTAAGTCGCAACCATCCAGATGCAACGCTACAAGATAAAGGATTTGTTATCCTGAGTAATGATGTCGGTAGTGATAGCGAGACTAACGCAGCAACACCAAAAGCAATAAAAACAGCATATGATTTAGCCAATACAGCCAACCAGAACGCCAACAATGCAAATAGCAATACCAATACCCGCTTAGCGAAAGACCAGAACGGAGCTGATATTCCTGATAAAGACGATTTTGTAAACAATCTCGGATTACGAGATACAGTCAATCAGGCAGAAAATGCCTTGCAAAAATCAGCTATTGTTCAACAAACTGGAATATCTAATGATCTTGTAATGAGCCAGAATGTGACAACTATGCTGATTAGTGAGCGCATCAAAAAAGAAGATGCTGAGTTGTTGGCAGTTCCCATCGGTGGCATTTTAATGTGGGGCAGTGATCTACCACCCCCCAATAACTTCCTGCCGATGGAGGGCGGGCAAATTGACCCTGATAAATATCCTGAATTACTCAAACACTACCCTTCGGGACATTTACCAGATTGGCGGGGTTATGTGCCTCGTGGATGGGATAAAACTGGAGGAGTTGACTCGGAGGTTGGGAGGGCGCTGGGATCATTTCAGGCTGACGCTATCAGAGATATCACGGGAGTAATTAGGACAGGTGGCCGTAAAACAGATGAGATCTCCGATAATACAACGGGAGCATTCACCACCATCGACCAAGGTAGAGGAAGTCACGTTTACTCTGACGCGTTTGGGGATAATGGCTACGTTTACGAGGATCGAGAATTTCGTGCATCTGCCGTTGTCCCGACCTCGGTTGAAAATAGGATGAAAAACGTGGCAGTGCTATTTTTAGTAAGGGGAAGGTGATGGTTCAGCCAACAGTCCCCGATATTGCATGGCCGGAGCAGCCGACATAATGACAGGGGCACGTAGCTCCTGATAGTTATTCTGGTTCAGCTAATTTTCTTTGCTGTTGATTCCAGATAAAATCCTCCAGCATATGGACATGGACATTTAAGCGACACCTCTCTGGAATATCACAGGGTTCATCCTCGGCACAGTAAATCCTTCCACCGTTCCATGATGGCTTTTACCCGCCAGTACTGAAACCATTCAAACAAATGCACGTGCTAAAGTGATTCACTGAGACAACACGAAATTAAGAATTAATTTCTTATTTATCAATGTGATAATAACTATTGACGAGGTGAAAATTAAAATTGAGACAACATAAAATAGACCGTGTTGCCTCAATTTTTAAATATTAATCATTATAAAACAATTGGTTAAGTGGGTTGAGGCAACAGAGACAACTGAGACAACACTGTTTGCTTAACTTATATATTAATGAGAAATAAAATTATCGTTATTCATGAGAATCAATTTGAAAGTGATATTAATGACTGACGACGAATTTCGTCGGAAGTGAATCTATAAGAGCGAAAAAGCATCTTTAATTTTAACATACTGATTTTTATGATGGTTGAAATACCAACCATCTTTAAGTGACATAGATGACTCAGATTTGAGTCATGACTAATCATCTGATTTTATTAATGAACCAAAAACTGGATCATCTCAAGGTGGGATATCACATCTTGGTTTATATATGCAGGTGAGGGTATGGGGATTTTCACCATACCTTTTGCTCATGTGGGATTCTCACAACTGAAAATTTTTTGCAGTTGATGCTTTTGTACATACGGGATTTTCCCTCATGTAACTTAATGACTAACGACAAATCTGACGGCAGAGCAAAGCCCTAATTCGGGATTTGGTGGTAAACCATTGATATTTATCCAGACCCCGAATTCGGGGTCTGCTTATAATTTGAGCACCGATAATGTCGGTATGCAAAACCCAATATCTGATAATCGGACTTTGTGCGTAACTATTAGTTACTCGCAAATGGCATTAACTGGACGAATTTGTCCGGAACGCTAAGGCAGAATTTGAGCGTCAGTCATACTGACTCACAAAATTTGCACAACCCATTGAGAGGTGCACACAAAAGAGTGAGCTAGAAACAAGGGGTTAAGTCGTTTTGTCCAGCACATAAAGTAATCATTGGGATTTCCGCAATGGTTGGGTCAAAGTGACGGCCTCGGCAAAATCAATGAGTTAATCAACCATCACGGAAATCGTAATAGTTGCCATTGGTCATTGCTCCCGTGAGCGTGGTACAGATATGGCGCAGTTATTTTGCGTTTTTTTCGCTGAGGCGTGATTTTTGAATAAATTCGCTAAATCTCTATTGTGAAAATCACAACACAGGAGGGCTTGAGTTTAAGTCGTCCAGTACAAGGTTACTTAATATAACTGAGTGACTGAGTACGTATTACGTTCGCAGTGAGTCATTTTCATATAATTGATTGATTTTTATCATGATGAAAAAACCAGATCACCTAAAGGCTGTGGAAAATAGCACGAAGACAGAAGAATGCCCCCTCGATAGTCACCACAGTTACAGGGAAGATTACCGTTGCCTCCAAGCGTATAAAGTGCCAGACAGGTAACGTTACTATGTAAAAGCGCAGTGATTACCCATTGAGTGCCATTGCTTTGATGAGATGGCGCTCTCGGTGATGCTGTTACAGAAAGGTCAGGCGATCACTGTTATGGGGAGATCTTCTTACTGGCAGGGCTATCAGTTAGCTGTCAGCTCAATCACTCAATAGGTTCCGACGAAATTCGTCGCGACCCTCTATAGCTCGGAACGTTAAACGTACTAATCTCTTTTTGTTATCAGCAAGCATCTCTATGTGACAAAAGTCTCTTTAATCAAGATCAATAATAACGAACAAGATAATGCGTATGTACAATAACCTATTATTTCATTGTATGGGTTATGGGTATGCGAAATCGTCAACAAGCGCAGTTAATTGCAGAGCAGATACTAAAAGAAGATATTGTTATATTAGATACAGAGACAACAGGATTAAAAAGCGATGATGAAATTATTGAAATAAGCATTATAAACGCTGATGGTAATGTTTTACTAGATACACTTATTAAGCCCCAAAAAAAGATACCTCCTGATGCGACAAGAATACACAGAATAACAAATGAAGATGTTCAACATAAGCCATTATGGAGTGATGTCTATAAAAAATACAGAGAGATAGTTGAAGGGAAAACAGTTGTCATTTATAACAAATCTTATGATACTAAAATAATTAGACAAACATGCAAAAAATATGAATTGCCTACGCCAAGAATAAAATCAGAATGCGCAATGTTGTTATACGCTAAGTATGAGGGGATTATAAATAAAAGAACATGTGAATATAAATGGCATAAACTGACAGATGCAATTTATAAAAATAATATCCAAGTCACTGGAGAGGCTCACCGGGCACTCACTGACGCCAGAATGACCCTAGAATTGTTAAAGTTTATGGCTTGCGCAGAAGTGAATGTATCACCAAGAGTTCATATGAATGATTCTGTTCATTACAAAAAAAACAAGCCATCAAATTCAATCCAACCTACCAAGAAAAAATCTAACTTTCAGAAAATTATTTTGAAATTCTTCGTTGTAGTGATCTTTTTTCTCATGCTCAATATGATATGGCCTCTTTTTTAAAGTCGCTATAAGGTCAGAACGGTTAGCGTACTGACCTATTTCATCTCACTGAATACGAAATTCGTCGTCAGTCATTAGTTCAGGATGTTTAGTGTACAGGTCTTACTACATCCATTTAGCCTGATCTTCCTTTCACCCTGTTCTCATCTTATGATTTGCTTATAGATTTGTTCAGTAATCTATGTATAAATATTTGTATAAACAAATTAAAAAATAAAATAAATATATTAATAAAATTACTTATTTATCAATATATTATCATAATGCGATAAGTTTCTTTTTCATGTGTCCATTTTAATACCAACGCTATTAAAATGATAAATACTAAAAGTATTGAAAATTTTAATACTTTGGATATTATTTTGAGGTAGACAGGAGAAAACGTATGGAAAAAATTTTATTATCAGAATATGTGAAGAAAAATGGCCAAGTGAAAGCTGCAAGTCTGGTCGGTGTTCATCAAACCGCTATAAGTAAGGCGTTGCGAGCGGGTCGTAAAATATTTTTGATCCGTCAGGAAGATGGCAGTTACAAAGCCGAAGAATGCCGGCCATTTCCCAGTCAGAAATAGGCTGTATAGAAGAATTAAAAAATATCAGGAGTATGATTAATCGGTATCTATTATTGAACGGACTTAATTATCTCATTGATTTTATTCTGATGTTTTTTGTGTATATTGTTCAGGAGAAGATATGAGTTCTAACATTTATCATTATTTTAGAGCGATAGGGAGTATTCTTGACATTATGCCCGCAAACGATTATCGCGAGATCTTGGATTCTGATTTATCAGATAGAAATTCCTCGGAAAGTCAGGTGATTTCTTGTTGTTCTGAACCGCTTCCATCCCCTGATGTGTTGAAGAACTATGAGTCAATCCTGTCTGGTTGTGCAGAAAGAATATTCTCTTTCAGAGAACAAGAGCAGCACTTCCGGCATGATAATCAAAAAAAGGCACTTGATAGCATGATCACAAAGGATAGAAGGGGGCAGTGGATGGGATTTTCCATTGCGATGTTTATCTTAACCATAGCGACTGTTTTTGCGTTCAAGGGTGAAATGTTATTTGCAGGAACGCTAATTACTATTGATCTGGTTGGGCTGGCAGCCGTGTTTGCCATAGGGCGTAAATCAAACATCAAATGATCCTGAAATAACAACGGAAATTATTCATAAAACATGTAATGATTTTAATTCACTTATTCCAGCTCTGAGCATTATATGATGGCAGAAAAGGCGCGTTTATTGGTCATGTATTAAATGGTTAGTTGCTGTGATATGCTTCCGGCTTTTTAAGGATGAAGTATGGCCAAAGTTGATGTCTATTGCCGTTATTGCCACAAATCAGAACAGGTCAAAGGACATGGGAAAGGAAATGGCGGACATCCTCGTTATCGCTGTTATAGCTGCTGTAAGGTCTTTCAGTTGGCGTATACCTATCAGGCCTGCAAACCCGGCGTTAAAGAACAGATTGTCGATATCGCGATGAATAACGGGGGAATTCGTGACACCGCTCGGATCCTGAAAGTCGCCACCGCCACCGTCATGAAAACATTAAAAACCTCAGACCCCGAAACGTAACGACACTTCCCCTTGCGGAATGTGGCATCCAGATTGTCTGTGAAATCGACGAGCAATGGTCGTTTGTCGGCAATAAGAAAAACCAACGCTGGCTTTGGTATGCTTGGGAACCCCGCCTGAAGCGAATAGTGGCTCATGTTTTTGGCGATCGCAGTCGAAAAACGTTAGACAAGCTGCTTACCCTCTTATCTTCCTTTACTATTCGGTTTTACTGCACGGATGACTATGTTGTTTATGACCCACTTCCCGAGGAAGAGCACTTGACTGGAAAGGCGTTTACTCAGCGTATAGAGAGAACGAATTTAACGCATCGTACCCGAATCAAAAGGCTGAATAGAAAAACCATTGGGTATTCAAAATCGGAAGAAATGCACGATAAAGTGATAGGAACCTTTATTGAACGTGAACATTATTTTTAATACCTAATCTAATCATTTAATACATGACCCGTTTATTTAATGATTCTGCAACACTGGAAAAAATTATCAATGCTAAAAACCCAGGTGCAGCAAAAGCGTATGGGCGCGAAGTTTGTGGGTTTAACCAATCGATTTGGGATGATCATCAATTGGCAATCGTGATTGAAGGTAATCTGGCAAAATTTTCTCAAAATAACGCTTTGGCAGAGTTTTTATTGAATACGGCAGATAAAATACTGGTCGAAGCGAGTCCTGTTGATCGTATTTGGGGTATCGGGCTGGCAGAAGATTTTGCCAATATTGAGAATCCGTTGACGTGGAATGGTTTGAATTTATTAGGATTTTCTTTGATGGCTGTACGTGAGGAATTAAAAATATAAGATATAGATTAAATTTTAGCGCCTAAAAATCTAGGCGCTAAAATAGAATGGGAAGGGATAGACAATTTTATTCCCATTCAGTGGGAATGTTACTCACTAGGATAACGTCAATGACACAACAAATGATAAGTAGTAGCGACCTATTTTTTGGCAAAAAGATTATTATTGTGCATGGATATAGTGCCTCACCTTCATCACATTGGTTCCCTTGGTTAAAAGAAGTGCTTACTGAGCAAGGTGCGGAGGTTATGGTGCCTGCAATGCCTGAGTCATTGGCACCGATACCTGAAATGTGGGCTAAGATGTTGACTGATGTAATACCAAAGGCAGATGATGATACAATTTTTATTGGTCATAGCCTCGGTTGTGTCACGTTATTACGGCATTTAGAAGCGATAAGTTCTACGGCTGACCGAATTGGAGGGTATATTTTGGTTTCTGGGTTTGATTCTCCGCTGGAGAGTTTGCCAAAATTAAATATTTTTACAGCCGAACCATTGAGCTATGCATTCTTGCGTGAAGTGACGGAACATCGTATTTCAATCATTTCTTCCAACGATTATATTGTTTCTCCGCAATCTTCTCATGCTCTGGCTAATTCATTGCAAACCAAAATCATTAATGTCGATAATGCTGGGCACTTTCTTGATAGAGAGGGTTTTACTCGTCTCTTACCTGTCTATGATGCTTTAAAAACCATCGTTTCAGGATGAGAATGAAGAGATACAATCCTGCCAATGTCTCAGTTTATTTTATTTAATCTGGGGCATTGGCGCATCTGGTGTGTGAAGATATTAAATATAAAAGACCAATGATGTATTTTAAAAAACGAGAGTTAATTATAAGATTTGACTACCGTCAATAGTGAGAATAATATAAAAACATGTATTTTATTGTCGTGATTTAATATTAATTTAATTTGTGGTTTACTGTTATTGGTGTTTTTAAATAAATGATGTCAGTGCTATGATATATATTGTAGGTTTTGATTAAAGCGTTGTAACCTTGTAATTGGCACAAATTGATAAATATTTATTGTAAATATATCTATATCTGGATGTTTATATGGTTGCCGGGGCTAGCAGGTGGTGATCGCCCGTTAGGGTGCATAGATAATGGCGATTTTGATGGATTTAGTAGTCGCTTAATGTGGCGAGAGAGAGGAGAGTTGAAGGGATATCTCTATTATCCTGAGAAAGAATCACGGTGCGGTGATTATTTTAAATTTGATATCACGTTAAATAAATGAGTCTGGTATACCTTAACCCAATACGTAAAACTGAATAGCATCGGTAAGCATGATGGTATTTATATACAATATGTTAATGATAAAGAAATTTTTAAATTGAAACTTGGATTCACATATTAAGCGCAACACCGTAATGGACGAAGTAAATGAGAAGGTATTCCTTTAAATAACTCATTCGGTGTTTTGTAATCTCGTGTTTTACGAGGACGATTATTTAATCGGTTTGCCACAAGGTTATCAAGGCGATGATGCCAACCTTGTTATTAATTGTGATCCTGATAACTACCCGTATTCACCAATTAGGGGATCAAGGGGCTATTGAACAATGCCGATATCCAGTGGCAATTGAATTTGGGATGATTAGGTGAACTTAATGTCAGTAAATCTCTGATTATTAACTTACAACAAGTGTTGGGTACATCAGCTTCTGCCAGCTACAAAATATTATATGCACTGGCAATTATCCTATTCTTGTTGGTTGTTCTGTTGTGCATCCTACTTTTTCAGCTGAATCGCTATCAGGTAAAATAGATGTTCTGTGAAACAGGATCACGGGTTTTCAAGCCCTTCATTGCATTGTTTGGTGCATTAGTGATGGTAAACATCATGATGCTGGGCGGAGAAAATGCACAAATAAGTTCTCAACATTAAGGTACATATTATGATTATTTCCGCTTCAACGGATTATCGGACAGCAGCACAGGCCAAATTACCGCCTTTTCTGTTTCACTATATTGATGGCGGAGCTTATGCAGAGCATACCCTTAAACGTAATACCGAAGATTTATCTAACATTGAGTTGCGCCAGCGTGTATTGAAAAATATGTCTGAACTGAACCTGGAAACCCGTTTATTTGGGGAAAAAATGGCAATGCCCGTGGCGTTAGCTCCTGTGGGTTTGTCCGGTATGTATGCACGTCGTGGTGAAGTGCAGGCAGCACGGGCTGCGGCCAAAAAAGGAATTCCATTTACTTTATCTACTGTATCGGTATGCCCGATTGAAGAAGTGGCTTCAGCTATTGACCGTCCAATATGGTTTCAGCTTTATGTACTGAAAGATCGTGGTTTTATGCACAATGTACTGGAGAGGGCGCAGGCGGCGGGAGTTAAAAATCTGGTGTTTACCGTTGATATGCCAATTCCTGGAGCGCGCTATCGTGATGCACACTCTGGCATGAGTGGCCCGAATGCTTCCATGAGACAAATTTTGCAAGCGATAACTCATCCTCAATGGGCATGGGATGTGGGACTAATGGGCAAACCGCATGACCTCGGCAATATTTCCGCATACCGTGGTATACCAACCAAGTTGAAAGATTACATTGGCTGGTTGGGAAATAATTTTGATCCGTCAATATCCTGGAAAGACTTGGAATGGATCCGCGATTTCTGGAAAGGGCCAATGATTCTTAAAGGTATTCTTGATCCAGAAGATGCCAAAGATGCTGTGCGTTTTGGTGCTGATGGGATTGTAGTTTCCAATCATGGGGGACGCCAGCTTGATGGTGTTTTATCAACGGCGCGTGCTTTGCCTGCGATTGCAGATGCTGTCAAGAATGACATCACCATTCTGACTGATTCTGGTATCCGTACTGGATTAGATGTGGTGAGAATGCTTGCTTTGGGGGCGGATAGTGTCTTGTTGGGGCGCGCTTTTGTTTATGCACTGGCAGCAGCAGGGGAAGCCGGTGTTTCCAATCTGCTGGATCTGATTGATAAAGAGATGCGAGTAGCAATGACATTGACAGGTGCGAAGTCAATCGCAGAGATTAATTCAAATCTGTTGGTAGGCAAGCAAGGTTAATGGTAGCTGTTGTTTATGGTCAGCAGAGGTTATTCTGCTGACCGGCACTCAATTATAGCTAAATCATATTAATATGATTTAGCTATAACATGAAAGCCAAAGCGTTATCTCTTTGGGATAGGTTAATGTTAAGACGGCGATTTTTGATAGAAACGGTCATCGACCAACTCAAAAATATTTCTCAGATAGAGCATTCAAAACATCGCAGTCAGCTCGGTTTTTTGCTGGAAATTGCGGCGGGTCTAATTGCTTATACATTCCAACCTAAAAAAACCGAGCTTGAATTTACGGGATAATGATATCGCTATTCTTAAACGAAGCTGAGGTTAAATAAACAGAACCTCAGAGCAAATGATACTGGGGTTGCAGGAGTATGTTAGGGGGTGGTGTTGGTGAGACATGAGTAGGACGGCAGGAATGAACCGTCCTATTTGATGTTATTTTAAACAAATTGAGGGGCTAAACACCAGTTTGCAGACTTCCGTGCAAGCTTTCCATGCTTGACTATCTGGGGGAAAAAAATTACAAGCCAGAGCATAAGACTGCATTGAAGATAAAAGCGTAACGCCTGCCAGCAGACAAGAAAGAATATATTTTTTCATAATACTCTCCACGTATAACATTATTATCGAAATATTAATAAGCTTAATAATATTAGCTCCACCTAACAATAATCCACTGGCGCTCAATAATTAATCAACGATTAAAATTAAAGTCAATATTTCTTTACTCATTCCCCCGAGTGGTTAAAGGAATATCCCATGCCATTAGTTAACGCGGGTGGCTAATGAAATGGTCACTATATGAACGCATCCCGTTTGCAAGACAAAAGTTATTGTGACATTGAAGGTAGATTGCATCTCATACTGCGGGCCTCGATATAATCCGCTGACCTGCTCCTTATTTCCCGGACGAGCTTGAAGCTCTGGTGACCATTCAAGTTTAGCAAGTCACGGCCTCACCTTTCTTTGTCATCACGACTCTTGCCTCTGCAATCTTTCTGCATTCCTCTTTTTTCATTGAGTTGAAGTGAATTTTACCTGTGAAATACTTCAATAAGGTCTGATACTGACGTAATCTTTTTGGTATTCCCGTTGATGAGGAACCAGTGCCCAGACCGTGCGGGTCAGTTTATTCGCCATCCCGACAATCGCAACACTGACCGGGCGGCGTTTTTTCAGTTCGCTTACTCACAGCGGCGGGGGTTTTCGTGCATAATGTTGCGACTCTGGCGCCATGAATAAACAGTGTCCTCAGATACGTATTCCCGCGTTTACTGATACCCAGTAGCTTAACTTGGTCACCTGTTCCTGTTTGCAGGGGAGCTAATACTACAGCCGCAACCGTTCTGTAATCATAAGGTCACTGGTCTTCAAGCAATATTTGTCCATGGGAAAAGAGTTTTGCTTTTCCAGTCAAATAAACACGATTGCCGTCTGTTTTACATAATATATCGCCTCCTCGTTCGGAGAGTTGCCGTGCATGGAGTGTTGATTTATTGAGCCTTTTTCCCCAGAATGGCGTGAGAACACAGTGGGTTGAACCCGTCACAGGATCTTCGTTGACACCTTTTGCTGGAGCAAAATAACGTGAAACAAAATCAACAGGTGATTCACCGGGAGCGGTAATGGTAAGCCCAGCTAAGGGAAGAGCAGCGATTTTATTGAAGTCAGGTTGAGTATTGAGAACTTGATCAGCAGAGTCCATCACGCAAATATAGCGATCATGTGAGGCGAACACTTCGTTGATATTTTGCCCCAGAGCGTCCTGCATAATAGAAACGAGCGTTTTTTCTTCGTGACAATCAGCAGCGGCAAAATCCAATGTGAAAATACCCTCTTGATGAGATACACGAAGCTCACCGGAAAGGCTTGTGAACGTAATCGGGTTATCTTGGCAAGATTGGTGTTCGATGAGGACGAAAGCGGTTGCCAGCGTCCCATGCCCACATAAATTCACTTCAACTTTAGGTGTAAACCAACGTAATTGATTTCCTACCAGAAAGGCGGTCTCTGAAAGATTAATTTCTGCGGCAATGGCAATCAACGCTTCATCTGTCAGCCATTTATCCAGCAAAACAACAGCGGCAGGGTTGCCAGAAAAGGATTTTTCCGTGAAAGCATCGACATGATAAATAGGGTATGAATGCATCAAAATCTCACTTTATTTTAATAAAAAATCGAACTAAGCATGTTGAAGTTACTTTTGTTTGTAAAGGGTTATTTATCCTGAGCATAGAACTACCTATAACGGGGTGTTGACCTGAGCTCATAATGGCTATTAAATAATAATTTTTAGTTATAGTCACATCAGGGGAATATATGAAAATCAAAGGAGCTTATTGCTTGTTTTTTATTTTATCAATGGGCGGTAGCCAAGCGTTGGCACTGGATTTTAGCTACAAAAGTGAAATGCCTGCTGATAACAAACCTTCAGAGGAGTACCTGAAAAAAAGAGCGGGGTTAGAATCCAAATCCTGGAATGTTGATACGCTGACACAGGATAACGTGCTGGCGGAGAAACGAGAGGAAGAGATGGGGCAGTACAACAAAAAATTCGAGAATAAAAATGGAATCGGACTTTCTTATGATTGGGAGAGTAAGCACCTAAAATCCCTTCAACATATGCAACAAACGAGTCATTTCTCCAATCGCCGCTGTTACCGAGCTACTCGACAGAAATTGGAAAAAGACTTTGGAAATGGCTACTCTTATTCAGATATTGCTGATACTTGTGGTTCTTTTCACTAAGCTAATGACGGTTGGCTGATGGGACGATAGCGTTTAGCCGATGGTTAAACTAGGTCGTGTCCCTTAATTATATAACCGCTTGTAAAAGAGTCGAATACAGCCTAATTTCACCATGGATAAATAGTTTCGGGCGGTTAATGAGATGGTCCCCACCACCCTGTGAGCGGTATGCTGGCAGGGTGTTTCTTTCAGGAGAAGACCATCATGCAAAACGTTACGCTTATTGGTATTGATCTCGGCAAACATTCTTTCCACGTTCACTGTCAGGACAAATCAGGAAAGGCCCTGCTGCGTAAAAAATTTACCCGCGCCAGACTGATGGAGTTTTTAGCGGGATCGCCATCAGCGACTGTTGTAATGGAAGCCTGCGCCGGTGCTCACTTTATGGCTCGCCGGATCGCTGCTTTTGGTCACGAAGCGAAGCTGATTTCTCCACAATTTGTTCGTCCTTTTGTAAAGAGCAACAAGAACGATTTTGTGGATGCTGAAGCCATATGCGAAGCTGCATCTCGTCCCTCCATGCGATTTGTGCAACCACGAACAGAGGCGCAACAAGCTATGCGCGCCCTGCATCGGGTCAGAGAATCACTGGTCAGAGACAGGGTTAAAACCACTAATCAGATGCACGCTTTTTTACTGGAATTTGGCATCAGTATGCCGATCGGAACCGCCGTGATAAAAAGACTTTCAACCGTCTTGGCAGAGAACGAACTTCCTCCCTATCTGGCACAGTTGCTGATGCGTTTACATGCCCATTATCTTTATCTTGTCGAACAGCTCACCGAGCTTGAGACGGCACTGGAGCAGGAGCTGAGACGTGATGAAACAGGACAGCGTCTTCAGACAATACCGGGCGTGGGTCCGATAACTGCCAGCGTCTTATCATCGCAGCTGGGCGATGGTAAGCAGTATGGCTGTAGCCGGGATTTTGCTGCTTCAACCGGTCTGGTACCACGCCAGTACAGCACGGGTGGCAAAAATACGCTTTTAGGGATAAGTAAACGCGGAGACAAAAATCTGCGACGGTTACTTGTCCAGTGCGCCAGAGTCTTTATCCAGAGAATCGATTATCAGTCAGGAAGGCTGGCTGAATGGGTAAAGGCTCAGCTTGAGCGAAAACACTCAAATGTTGTGGCCTGTGCGCTGGCCAACAAATTAGCCCGGATAGCCTGGGCAATCACAACACGGCAAACTGTGTTCGAAAGGTAACGACGACGCCAGTCTGACTGGCAGGTTAATCGTTAATTAAAGCAGTTCCCAATCTGGTTTTGCGAAGACTGATTATTGATGACATGAACGGCTTATCGACCTGATGGAATCCTGACATAAAAAATGGCTCTCTGAAGCCGTGCGGTTAATGAGATGGTCCCCACCACCCTGTGAGCGGTATGCTGGCAGGGTGTTTCTTTCAGGAGAAGACCATCATGCAAAACGTTACGCTTATTGGTATTGATCTCGGCAAACATTCTTTCCACGTTCACTGTCAGGACAAATCAGGAAAGGCCCTGCTGCGTAAAAAATTTACCCGCGCCAGACTGATGGAGTTTTTAGCGGGATCGCCATCAGCGACTGTTGTAATGGAAGCCTGCGCCGGTGCTCACTTTATGGCTCGCCGGATCGCTGCTTTTGGTCACGAAGCGAAGCTGATTTCTCCACAATTTGTTCGTCCTTTTGTAAAGAGCAACAAGAACGATTTTGTGGATGCTGAAGCCATATGCGAAGCTGCATCTCGTCCCTCCATGCGATTTGTGCAACCACGAACAGAGGCGCAACAAGCTATGCGCGCCCTGCATCGGGTCAGAGAATCACTGGTCAGAGACAGGGTTAAAACCACTAATCAGATGCACGCTTTTTTACTGGAATTTGGCATCAGTATGCCGATCGGAACCGCCGTGATAAAAAGACTTTCAACCGTCTTGGCAGAGAACGAACTTCCTCCCTATCTGGCACAGTTGCTGATGCGCTTACATGCCCATTATCTTTATCTTGTCGAACAGCTCACCGAGCTTGAGACGGCACTGGAGCAGGAGCTGAGACGTGATGAAACAGGACAGCGTCTTCAGACAATACCGGGCGTGGGTCCGATAACTGCCAGCGTCTTATCATCGCAGCTGGGCGATGGTAAGCAGTATGGCTGTAGCCGGGATTTTGCTGCTTCAACCGGTCTGGTACCACGCCAGTACAGCACGGGTGGCAAAAATACGCTTTTAGGGATAAGTAAACGCGGAGACAAAAATCTGCGACGGTTACTTGTCCAGTGCGCCAGAGTCTTTATCCAGAGAATCGATTATCAGTCAGGAAGGCTGGCTGAATGGGTAAAGGCTCAGCTTGAGCGAAAACACTCAAATGTTGTGGCCTGTGCGCTGGCCAACAAATTAGCCCGGATAGCCTGGGCAATCACAACACGGCAAACTGTGTTCGAAAGGTAACGACGACGCCAGTCTGACTGGCAGGTTAATCGTTAATTAAAGCAGTTCCCAATCTGGTTTTGCGAAGACTGATTATTGATGACATGAACGGCTTATCGACCTGATGGAATCCTGACATAAAAAATGGCTCTCTGAAGCCGTGCGGTTTTTTAGGCTTATCAGGTGCGGAACTCATCGAGGCGCGGGCATCCCTGCCCATAGTGACGCCGGATAGATTTAAGCAAGCCAACATCAATCAAAAATCAGTGTTGCAAAAAAGGTGGGGACCATAGATTTTTAGGCTTATCAGGTGCGGAACTCATCGAGGCGCGGGCATCCCTGCCCATAGTGACGCCGGATAGATTTAAGCAAGCCAACATCAATCAAAAATCAGTGTTGCAAAAAAGGTGGGGACCATAGATTTTTAAAGGAGCATCAGGCGCGGAACTCATTGAGGCGCGGGCATCCTTGCCCATATTGACGCCGGATAGATTTAAGCAAGCCCATCATAAATCAAAATCAGTGTTGCAAAAAAGAGGGTGACCATAGATTTTTCTTGTGAATCGGCGGCGCGTTGGCGATGATGATAAAAGCGGGTTGTTGAAACCCCGATTTTTTGGCAAAACTGCGGGACAGTCAGTGGGGATTTTTTCTGCTGTTCAAAGATGTCCAGTCACTCAGCTTGAGTAAATTTGGATTGGCGCATGAGTTTTTTTCCATCATCAGAATAGGTGAAACTATTTTAATCAGTGAATTTATCTTGGCTAGATGGGGTTCCCCGTACGCTTACAGATGTTCACACTTAATATCCACCAACAAATTTTTTCGGGTTCTTAAATTTGATCGTATCGCCGGAGTAAGAAAACAGAAAAACCCCTGAGATAAATCTCAGGGGTTTTCGAAATAAGGTGGCGGTGCGGACGGGACTCGAACCCGCGACCCCCGGCGTGACAGGCCGGTATTCTAACCAACTGAACTACCGCACCACCGAATTTCTTTTATCCATTTGACTGGAACTTCAGTAGACTTCTGCTTATGAGTCATACTGGCTAAATAGATGTCTGGCAGTGCCCTACTCTCACATGGGGAGACCCCACACTACCATCGGCGCTACGGCGTTTCACTGCTGAGTTCGGCATGGGATCAGGTGGGACCACCGCGCTATGGCCGCCAGACAAATTCTGTGTTCAATCCCGAACAAGCTGCTGTTTTTCATTTGAAACTGCGTCTCTCTCTCTCACCAAAACACCTTCGGTGTTGTCAGGTTAAGCCTCACGGTTCATTAGTACTGGTTAGCTCAACGTATCGCTACGCTTACACACCCAGCCTATCCACGTCCTCGTCTTGAACGTTCCTTCAGTATCCTCAAGGGACAAGGGAAGACTCATCTCAAGGCAAGTTTCCCGCTTAGATGCTTTCAGCGGTTATCTCTTCCGCACTTAGCTACCGGGCAGTGCCATTGGCATGACAACCCGAACACCAGTGGTGCGTCCACTCCGGTCCTCTCGTACTAGGAGCAGCCCCTTTCAATCTTCCAACGCCCACGGCAGATAGGGACCGAACTGTCTCACGACGTTCTAAACCCAGCTCGCGTACCACTTTAAACGGCGAACAGCCGTACCCTTGGGACCTACTTCAGCCCCAGGATGTGATGAGCCGACATCGAGGTGCCAAACACCGCCGTCGATATGAACTCTTGGGCGGTATCAGCCTGTTATCCCCGGAGTACCTTTTATCCGTTGAGCGATGGCCCTTCCATTCAGAACCACCGGATCACTATGACCTACTTTCGTACCTGCTCGAGCTGTCACTCTCGCAGTCAAGCTAGCTTATGCCATTGCACTAACCTCACGATGTCCGACCGTGATTAGCTAACCTTCGTGCTCCTCCGTTACGCTTTGGGAGGAGACCGCCCCAGTCAAACTACCCACCAGACACTGTCCGCGACCCGGATAACGGGCCTGCGTTAGAACATCAAACATTCAAGGGTGGTATTTCAAGGATGGCTCCGTGCAGACTGGCGTCCGCACTTCACAGCCTCCCACCTATCCTACACATCAAGGTTCAAGGTTCAGTGTCAAGCTATAGTAAAGGTTCACGGGGTCTTTCCGTCTTGCCGCGGGTACACTGCATCTTCACAGCGAGTTCAATTTCACTGAGTCTCGGGTGGAGACAGCCTGGCCATCATTACGCCATTCGTGCAGGTCGGAACTTACCCGACAAGGAATTTCGCTACCTTAGGACCGTTATAGTTACGGCCGCCGTTTACTGGGGCTTCGATCAAGAGCTTCGCGTTGCCGCTAACCCCATCAATTAACCTTCCAGCACCGGGCAGGCGTCACACCGTATACGTCCACTTTCGTGTTTGCACAGTGCTGTGTTTTTATTAAACAGTTGCAGCCAGCTGGTATCTGCGACTGGCCTCGGCTCGGGGAGCAAGTCCCGTCACCTGGCGCCAGCGTGCCTTCTCCCGAAGTTACGGCACCATTTTGCCTAGTTCCTTCACCCGAGTTCTCTCAAGCGCCTGAGTATTCTCTACCTGACCACCTGTGTCGGTTTGGGGTACGATTCACTGTTACCTGATGCTTAGAGGCTTTTCCTGGAAGCAGGGCATCAACCACTTCAGCACCGTAGTGCCTCGTTATCACGCCTCAGTGTTCACGGAAGAACGGATTTACCAATTCTTCCCACCTACACGCTTGAACCGGGACAACCGTCGCCCGGCTGGTCTAGCCTTCTCCGTCCCCCCTTCGCAGTAACACCGAGTACGGGAATATTAACCCGTTTCCCATCGACTACGCCTTTCGGCCTCGCCTTAGGGGTCGACTCACCCTGCCCCGATTAACGTTGGACAGGAACCCTTGGTCTTCCGGCGAGCGGGTTTTTCACCCGCTTTATCGTTACTTATGTCAGCATTCGCACTTCTGATACCTCCAGCATGCCTCACAGCACACCTTCGCAGGCTTACAGAACGCTCCCCTACCCAACAACACCTAAGTGTTGCTGCCGCAGCTTCGGTGCATGGTTTAGCCCCGTTACATCTTCCGCGCAGGCCGACTCGACCAGTGAGCTATTACGCTTTCTTTAAATGATGGCTGCTTCTAAGCCAACATCCTGGCTGTCTGAGCCTTCCCACTTCGTTTCCCACTTAACCATGACTTGGGGACCTTAGCTGGCGGTCTGGGTTGTTTCCCTCTTCACGACGGACGTTAGCACCCGCCGTGTGTCTCCCGTGATAACATTCTTCGGTATTCGCAGTTTGCATCGGGTTGGTAAGTCGGGATGACCCCCTAGCCGAAACAGTGCTCTACCCCCGAAGATGAATTCACGAGGCGCTACCTAAATAGCTTTCGGGGAGAACCAGCTATCTCCCGGTTTGATTGGCCTTTCACCCCCAGCCACAAGTCATCCGCTAATTTTTCAACATTAGTCGGTTCGGTCCTCCAGTTAGTGTTACCCAACCTTCAACCTGCCCATGGCTAGATCACCGGGTTTCGGGTCTATACCCTGCAACTTAACGCCCAGTTAAGACTCGGTTTCCCTGCGGCTCCCCTAAACGGTTAACCTTGCTACAGAATATAAGTCGCTGACCCATTATACAAAAGGTACGCAGTCACCCTGATAAATCAAGGCTCCCACTGCTTGTACGTACACGGTTTCAGGTTCTATTTCACTCCCCTCGCCGGGGTTCTTTTCGCCTTTCCCTCACGGTACTGGTTCACTATCGGTCAGTCAGGAGTATTTAGCCTTGGAGGATGGTCCCCCCATGTTCAGACAGGATACCACGTGTCCCGCCCTACTCGTCGAACTCACACCACCAGTGTCTTCAGATACGGGGCTATCACCCTTTACTGCCGGCCTTTCCAGACCGTTCTCCTGACGCTGATGCTGATGTTGGTTCTGGGCTGTTCCCCGTTCGCTCGCCGCTACTGGGGGAATCTCGGTTGATTTCTTTTCCTCGGGGTACTGAGATGTTTCAGTTCCCCCGGTTCGCCTCCGGACCCTATGAATTCAGGCCAGGATAGTGCAACGGATTGCACTGGGTTTCCCCATTCGGGTATCGCCGGTTATTGCGGTTCATATCACCTTACCGGCGCTTATCGCAGATTAGCACGCCCTTCATCGCCTCTGACTGCCTAGGCATCCACCGTGTACGCTTAGTCGCTTAACCTCACAACCCGAAGGTGTCTTCGGGTGTGCGTTTTGAGAGACTCACCAGTCCCGTCCATGACGGCACTGATTGTTTCAAATTTTCAGCTTGTTCCAGATTGTTAAAGAGCGTTATTGGTAAACCGACTTGACAGTCCGTTTACCAATAATTCGGTGACCCTGCCTTTCACACAGTGCCTGAACAGGATGGCGTCCCCTAGGGGATTCGAACCCCTGTTACCGCCGTGAAAGGGCGGTGTCCTAGGCCTCTAGACGAAGGGGACTCAAGTCTTCTTCGCGGGCATTCCTGCTCATTTTCTTTCATCAGACAATCTGTGTGGACACTGCACAATCACTATCATTCAGGTAAGGAGGTGATCCAACCGCAGGTTCCCCTACGGTTACCTTGTTACGACTTCACCCCAGTCATGAATCACAAAGTGGTAAGCGCCCCCCCGAAGGTTAAGCTACCTACTTCTTTTGCAACCCACTCCCATGGTGTGACGGGCGGTGTGTACAAGGCCCGGGAACGTATTCACCGTAGCATTCTGATCTACGATTACTAGCGATTCCGACTTCATGGAGTCGAGTTGCAGACTCCAATCCGGACTACGACAGACTTTATGAGTTCCGCTTGCTCTCGCGAGGTCGCTTCTCTTTGTATCTGCCATTGTAGCACGTGTGTAGCCCTACTCGTAAGGGCCATGATGACTTGACGTCATCCCCACCTTCCTCCGGTTTATCACCGGCAGTCTCCCTTGAGTTCCCACCATCACGTGCTGGCAACAAAGGATAAGGGTTGCGCTCGTTGCGGGACTTAACCCAACATTTCACAACACGAGCTGACGACAGCCATGCAGCACCTGTCTCTCAGGTCCCGAAGGCACTCCGCCATCTCTGGCAGATTCTGAGGATGTCAAGAGTAGGTAAGGTTCTTCGCGTTGCATCGAATTAAACCACATGCTCCACCGCTTGTGCGGGCCCCCGTCAATTCATTTGAGTTTTAACCTTGCGGCCGTACTCCCCAGGCGGTCGATTTAACGCGTTAGCTCCGGAAGCCACGCCTCAAGGGCACAACCTCCAAATCGACATCGTTTACAGCGTGGACTACCAGGGTATCTAATCCTGTTTGCTCCCCACGCTTTCGCACCTGAGCGTCAGTCTTCGTCCAGGGGGCCGCCTTCGCCACCGGTATTCCTCCACATCTCTACGCATTTCACCGCTACACGTGGAATTCTACCCCCCTCTACGAGACTCTAGTCAACCAGTTTTAGATGCCGTTCCCAGGTTGAGCCCGGGGATTTCACATCTAACTTAATTGACCGCCTGCGTGCGCTTTACGCCCAGTAATTCCGATTAACGCTTGCACCCTCCGTATTACCGCGGCTGCTGGCACGGAGTTAGCCGGTGCTTCTTCTGCGGGTAACGTCAATCAACAACGCTGTTTACGCTGTTGCCTTCCTCCCCGCTGAAAGTACTTTACAACCCGAAGGCCTTCTTCATACACGCGGCATGGCTGCATCAGGCTTGCGCCCATTGTGCAATATTCCCCACTGCTGCCTCCCGTAGGAGTCTGGGCCGTGTCTCAGTCCCAGTGTGGCTGGTCATCCTCTCAGACCAGCTAGGGATCGTCGCCTAGGTGAGCCATTACCCCACCTACTAGCTAATCCCATCTGGGTTCATCCGATGGCGTGAGGCCCGAAGGTCCCCCACTTTGCTCCAAAGAGGTTATGCGGTATTAGCCACCGTTTCCAGTGGTTATCCCCCTCCATCGGGCAGATCCCCAGACATTACTCACCCGTCCGCCGCTCGCCGGCAGGGAAGCAAGCTTCCCCCCGCTGCCGCTCGACTTGCATGTGTTAGGCCTGCCGCCAGCGTTCAATCTGAGCCATGATCAAACTCTTCAATTAAAAGTCTGATGCTCAAAGAATTGTTACTGTTAGTTCGTAATGAATTAACTGTTTTAGTCACTCTTTAAGACTTTAAAGTTTTCGGCATCTTGCGATGCTGTCGATACTGTCTTGTGAGTGCCCACACAGATTGTCTGATTAAATTGTTAAAGAGCGGTCCGACCGGAGCAGGGCTCCGTGCCGTGAGGCTGCGTATCTTACGCTTTCCTCGCCGGGTGTCAAGCCTTTATTTTCAGGGCTTTTCTCCCGCTGTCCTCGGCGGCGTGTCTTCGCTCAGCGTCGGTCAGTGGTGGCGCATTATAGGGAGATTTCTGATTTAGACAAGCCTTTTTTGTAATTATTTACCCAAGTGATTATAATTCAGGCAAAAAGGCTATTTTTGCCTATTTTTTATCGCATTTGGAAGATCTATAAGGCTATTAATAACCAGATCAGCAGCCTGTTCTACTGCTTCTGTTACCGCTTTTCCAGTACGAACTAGCACTTTTGTTCCTACATTCGCTGCATTTGCTGCCAGCATGTCTTCTATTTTATCTCCCACCATATAAGAAGCTGACATATCGATGCTTAATTCTTTCTGTGCATCCAATAACATACCCGGTTGCGGTTTGCGGCAATGACAGTTCTTCTTATATGCGTCAGCACTCCCTTCGGGATAATGCGGGCAATAATAGATGCCATCAAGATCGACACCTCGGTCTGCCAGAGACCAATCCATCCATTCTGTTAACTGCAAAAATTGATCTTCTGTAAACATTTCTCGAGCAATACCAGACTGATTAGTTACCAATACCAGTGCGTAACCCATTTTTTTCAATTCGAGCATGGCTTCAATCGTGCCATCAATAAATTGAAAATTGTCTATTTCATGAACATAACCATGATCGATGTTAATCGTGCCGTCACGATCCAAAAATACAGCGGGAATACTTTGAGTCACTTGATTGCTCCAAGAACGTACAAAGCAGACAGTATCGCATGATTTATGACTGAATAATAAGGTGAGGATATAAATTAGATGATACTAGGGCGTGTTGACGTTTTACATTCATCATTTACTCGAGCCACATGGGTAACCATATAATGACAAATGCCAGTGCCAATGTGCTGGCGTAATTTCGCGCCAATTTATCGTATCTTGTTGCGATTGCACGAAAATGTTTGATTCTGGCAAACCCATTTTCGACTAAATGACGATAACGATATAAACCATTATCAACCTTTTTATCCGATTTTAGATTATTTTTCGGTAGGGAATAACTGCTGTTGCCCCTTGTTGTTCAATATCAGTTCTGAATGCCTGACTATCGTACCCCTTGTCAGCTATCACAAAGTCCGAAGGCGGTATTGTGCTTTAATAAATTCGGACACTTTGGTAAAGGAATAGAATGACTTTAATTAAAGTGTCTTTATGAAACGAAAATCACCCCAAAAATTTACCGATAACTTTAAAAGATAAGCGGTCAATCTGGTTGTTGAACAGAGCTATACAGTCCCACAGGCAGCTGAAACCTTAGGTATTCCAACAAAACTCCTGTATACGTGGCGGAAACATGATGTTGAGCAATCTAAACCCAGTGCTTTAACCCCCGATGAGCGACAGGAGTTGTTGCAGCTTCGTAAAGAAAATAAACAGCTGAAAATGGAGAAGGAGATCTTAAAGAAGGCGAGCGCCTTCTTTGCGGGAGAACTGCTGTAAAATGTGGGTTCATAAAGGAACATGCAGAGCCATTTCCCATTTGCCAATATATGTCGCGTGATGAAAGTCAGTCGTTCCACGTTTTATGCCTGGCAGGCAAAACCCGTTCGGTTACTTTCTGATGAGCAACAAGCATTAAACCGAAAAGCGACGGCGCTCTTTAAAGAAAGCCGGGAAAGTTTAGGCTATCGGATGTTGGCGAAAAAATTACGCAAAGAAGGCCTTACCATCAGTGACTATCGGACCCGAGAGCTTATGAATCAGCGCGGATTATCCGTCAGACAGCGGCAGCGCTACCGGGCTCCGCGCAAAGATAAAGCGATATCAACAGCCTGTAATCTACTTAACCGGAACTTTAATCCGTTGGCGCCGAATGAAGTTTGGGCTGGAGATATCACCTATTTGAAGACGCCCGAAGGTTGGTTATCTCTAGCTATTGTGATGGATTTGTACTCACGTCGGACAGTGGGATGGCAGATCTCAACGGAAATAGATACGACCTTAATCAGCCAGGCTTTAATGAATGCGTATTACTTAACCTGAACTCGGGATAAGAGAAACAAAAAAGAAGAGAACTAAAAGCGGGTTCTGTGATCAGATCTTTTGACCAAAAAAGAAACTTTTCACTGAGGAACCCGCTATGCATAATTTAGTTGACTTATTTTGTCATGTCGATGATTTTTGCAAATTGTTCATGCCTCAATGGCAAAAATATCTGATTGAAAGTGGTCAATGCCAGCGGTTACGCCCAACAAGAATGACAACCAGTGAAATCATGACGATTATCATTGCCTTCCATATGTCCCATCAGCGTGATTTTAAACATTTTTATATTGGGTTCATGACGGTATACCACAAAAAAGACTTTCCCTCATTATTGAGCTACACACGTTTTCTTGAGGTCATGCCGACGGTTTTGGCTCCATTAAGCTCCTTCTTTACCCACCTAAAAGGCCAGCCAACAGGCCTCGAATTCATTGATTCAACCCGCATTAAAGTGTGCCATAACCTGCGAATACCACGGCATCAAGTTTTTAAAGGGGCAGCAGCTAGAGGGAAAGGAACAATGGGATGGTTCTACGGATTTAAGCTACACATTATCGTTAACCATCTTGGTGAGATTGTCGCCACGAAGCTCACGTCAGCTAATGTTGATGATAGAACCCCAGTTAAGGCGCTTTCCAAGGGGCTTTTAGATAAACTCTATGCAGACAAAGGTTATATAAGCAAAGCCTTAACGGAAGAGTTAGAAATGGAAGGCATCACATTGGTCACAGGGCAACGCAAAAATATGAAACCCAAATTATTAGCGGCTTGGGATAGAGCGATGCTCGCTAAGCGATTCATTATTGAGACTATTAATGACCAACTGAAAAATATCACTCAGATTGAGCATTCTCGCCATCGGAGCTTACATGGCTTCATGTTGAATTTGCTGGGCGGTTTGATTGCCTATTGTTTGAAGCCAAAAAAGCCATCACTGAATCTCTCAAATACCGAGAAAACAGGACTTCAAGTAATGGCTTAAACCGATCTCAGGTTACTTACGTCAGCCGTCACAAGGCTGTGTTTTTCATCGTGATAGAGGGAGCCAATATACAAGCCAGCAATACCGGGACTTGCTCAGCAGTTATGACATAAGAGCAAGCCAGGGGGATGTCGGGGCATGTTGGGATAACGCTTTTGTCGAACGTTTCTTTGGCAGTTTGAAACATGATTAGCTCTTCAAAACCCATCATGAAAACCAGGCAGAGATGAAAAAAATGTATTGGATTATCTGCATTATTACAATTTAACACGATTGCACACGGCCAATAATGATTTAACACCTGTGGAAGATGAAATGGCCTTTGTAATAGTGTCCGATTTTTCTTGTCTTGAGCAGAACATCTTTACTCGCGCGAATATTGCTGCCATCCAGAAAAATTTCAGCCCAGTCAATCAAACCTTTTTCATCCAGAATGGACAGTAACCGATTAAATATCTTATTGATAATGCCCGATTTTGATCAACGGTTAAATCGGTTATAGACCGTTTTCCAAGGCCCATAACATTCCGGTAAGTCGCGCCACAGTGTCCCTGAACATAGCACCCAGAACATCCCATTCATGACACGGCGGTGTTCAGCATGTGGACGTCCTGCTCGCTTTGAATGAATAGGGGCAAGCAAGGTTCTATCAATATCCATGCCTCATCAGGAATGTCGTAACGTGCCATCATCTTTTTCCCGTATTGAAAACAGTCCAGATGATAATACTATCAATTTGCATTAAGGGACACGGACTACAGCGGCCATCTCTACGATGGGGGATCCGACCACTTTCCGATCAGGCCGGGAGTTTTCCACCTATCTGGGTTTGGTTCCCCGGCAAACAGGAACAGGTGGCCGTGTTAAACCTGTAAATGTCAATGGCTCAGTGAAGCTGGGGCTGTTGTTAGATTCGTCAGGTCAGGTGCAAACCTCACTAAGGCGCGGACACATTTGCTCATTGAGACTCCGGATAGATTGAAGCAAACCAACAATGTATCAAAATCAGTGTTGCAAAAACGTGGGAGGCCATAAATTGTGATTTACTCTGAATGACGAACTCCATTGAATGACCCATTTCAGGTTCAGATTAATAATAACAAACTCACAACAGCATCCCTGATGATCAGTCAGGGGATTATCGCTCTGTAAAAGTGATAATCAAGATATAAGGTTACTTAATCTGGGATTTCATGTGCGATATATTTTTGCGACTACTCTGTCCGAAATTTTAATTCACCATATTAATTATTTAATAATAGCATAATAATATTTGTTATTTTTTACATTGATTATTATTTTTTAAATAAACATTAATGTAATCCTAGTCATTAAAACAATGCAATACATTGTTTTAATTTAAATTAATTATAGAAATAGTTATATTATAACAATTTTATATTCACAGAAAATCACACCAAATAATCTTTTCACTATAAAATAGTATATTTATCACTTGAATTTAATATAACTATTATGTAGATTAATAGGAGAGCTAATAAGACACTTTGTGATTTAAAATAATAAAATATCTTATAATTTGACATAATAGAATATGAAAACACAATGGCGAATATCTGTTCTATGTTATTATTCAAATTCCTTGTTATTGATGTATATTCACAATGACAGGGAATGTAACGAACGCATCCCAACCACAGTGTTGGAAGTGAGAGATGAGGCATGGTTGCTCACAGATTTCCAACCTTATAGTGCCTAAATACGTGAAGCTTATTGCTCCCTGATAACAGGAAGAACCACCCATGAAATATACTCCGTTTGGCTTCGATATTGCAAAACATCTGATGCAGGTTCATTTTGTCGATGAATATACTAGTGAAGTCGTCGATAAGTAGCTCCAGCGGCAGTAATTCCCCTCCCTGGCAACCGGGAGCCTTATCGGCATAGAAGCCTGTAGGGGAACTCACTATTGGGCGTGAGAACTCAAAAATTAGGGTTCGAGATTCGTCTGTTTCAGGCCAAATTTGTGACAGCATTCCCGATATGATGGGAAACAAAAATGACGTGATGGATTCACGGACAATTTGGATGGCAGTTCAGCAGCCCAGAAAATCCGTAGCGATAAAGATTACTGACATTTGATTTAATTAACTACGAGGATGAATGCAAAAAGGTTGCAGGGGCAACGGTAATAATATAAAACTGCAGACTACCGTCGATGTCAAAGTCACTATTATCTTACAAATGAAACGCGTTCATATAGAGAGCATAAATGATTATTTTTTGGTTAATTGATTTAAATGAAATACTTTTCAATACTTGAACAAGACTAAATTGAGCGTTTTTAATCCATATATAAATTGTATTACACATAACTTAAGATTAGAAAACGTTCACGCTCTCGCCCTGGAATAAGAGTTAAAACCTGAATTCATATAATAAGTGAGACTCTCGCATGAGACATGACTAAATAACATTTTAAAATTGTAGAAGACTCTTATATTCTGTATACAGTGCGGAGTACGAAATATACCTTTTTGAGAACATTACTATTATATAAAGACATTTATAAAAATAAAAAGATATAAAAACATAAAAATGCGAAATAGTACATTATAAAGTGGTTTGTAACTAGCAACACTTTCGAATTTCATTAATAAATAAAAAAGAGATAATTATGATTATAGAAACAGATCGTCTTAATAGCGCATGTATAGAAAAACTTGCTAAACAAGAAATTTTAGCCATACGTATAAAAAAATTTATTCCTACTTCCTTAGCTGAAAAAATAAGTGAAAAAATATTAGGAAAAGGATTTGATAAATATTTAAATGCGCCGAGTATAGGTCGGATCGGGATGGCATTTTACGAGACAGAAAATAAGGCACTCCGTGTAGCAGATTATTTTGAAAATGTGCTCAATAATATCAACGAACTGAGGCAGCGTTGTTCACCTTATCTATCACCAATAGATCAACTGAGATGCGTTTTAGACGAAGTTTGGCCAGCAGGGGCTCAACTCGAAACACTTTATGGGAAGAAAATGTATGTGGGATTGTCAAGGGTAGTTGAACCCGGAGTGACTTTTCTTGCACATCATGATATTTTTGCTAAAGATGCTCCAGATAGTTTCAGAGCCAAGAGCCTTCAGGCACAGTTTGCCGCTAATGTTTATCTTTCTATGCCTAATGAAGGTGGTGCTTTACAAGTTTGGAAAAATAAATTATCTCCTGAAGAATTTGATTCTATGCGCAGGGATAGTTATGGTATTGAACCTTCTTTGCTTGGAAAACCGGCACTAGAGGTTCAACCGGACGCGGGCGAACTTTTGATTTTTAATGCCCAATGTATGCACGCTGTAACTGCTGGTATCGGTAGCTCACGTTTAAGTCTGTCTTGCTTTATAGGTTATCGTGGAGAAGCAGCTCCTCTGTCATTCTGGAGTTAACATGCTATCTAATTATTGGGGAGAATTTCTAGGGCTAGCAATGATTCATTTTTTAGCAGTAGTAGCACCAGGCCCAGATTTCGCTGTGACCATACAGCAGAGTGTAAAATTTGGTCGTTTAGCTGGGGTATGCACGGCAATAGGTATTGGTGCAGGTATATCAGTACATGTAGTCTATACACTGGTGGGAATCAGTTCATTAATGCATTCCACCCCATGGTTAATGGAAATGGCAAAACTGGTAGGCTCACTTTATATCATATGGCTCGGTATCAAATTTATTAAAAGTAAACCTGTCAATCCGGATACTTTGGAAAGTAAAAATATTATTCAGACCTCACAAAGTAAATGGCAAGCATTTCTGATGGGGTTTATGACAAATGCTCTTAACCCTAAGGCAACATTGTTCTTTTTAGCAGTTTTTACGACCGTGGTGAGTATTAATACACCTATTCTGATACAAGTCTTTTATGGCTTGTGGATGTGTATAGCTAATACAGTATGGTTTGTGCTGGTTAGTGTTATTTTTTCGAATGTATTGATTCGTAATAAATTCATGGAAAAAGGGTATTGGTTTGAAAGAGTAATGGGGATTGTACTTATCAGTTTTGCTATTCGGTTATTATTTATATCTGTATGAATTCCTTCGATACAGAATCTGTAACTAATTTCCCAGTGCCAATATGCAATTATTCTAAAATTGACAAATGGCTTCTGTATCAGGTTAATAGCGTAAAAAAGTTAAGGTGACCACTTAGATGGTCACCAAATCTAATCATGTTTGAAGGAACGAAGAATGAGCATTTGCTAACGTATTGAGGCAGGGTGCGAGCATACTTTGATTAATATTTAAACTTAAAATATCAATATTGTTCTTTAACTCTTTTGTTTGCTAAAAGAGTGTAAATAATTGCTTTCGTGATTAAATATTGCTCAATGAAAACACTATTAAAGTTTATTTTTAAGAAATAATAATCTTAGAAAAGCACCTAAAATAGTGTGCTCGCGCCCTACGTATTGAGGCTAGTAATATTAAGTAACTTAAATGATAAGGAATGAGAATCCAAATTATTAATCCCAAAAATCGTAAAATAAAGTAGGAATATAATAATGAACTCTATCGTTTCCCAGCATTTGGTTGAAAACGCATTTTTCTCCTAAACGCTAATGTGGTATAGCACTCTAATATGTAAAATGCTGCCTTTTTTCTAGTGATAATTCAGAACCATAGTTTTATGCTTTGATTAGGAAGCGATTGATGATGCTAATTCATTTATAATTTAATTTATTCACAGTTGACTTAGACGTCTAGACACCTTAACATCCACTTCAATTCATGACTTGTTGCCTGAGAAAAACATGATAAAGCTGACTCAAATAAATAAAGTATTTCAACTAGGGACGCGTTCTATCAACGCGCTTTCAAATATCAACTTACATGTTCCTCAGGGACAAATTTATGGTGTTATTGGTTCTTCTGGCGCAGGCAAAAGCACCCTGATTCGCTGTGTAAATATGCTCGAACGTCCAACATCGGGCAAGGTATTGGTTAACGGTCAAGATCTGACTTCAATGTCAAATCGTGAGCTGACCCACGCCCGACGCCATATTGGTATGATTTTTCAGCACTTCAATCTGCTGTCATCCAGAACGGTATTTGGTAATGTGGCATTGCCACTGGAGTTGGATAATACGCCAAAAAACGAAATAAATAAAAGAGTCAGCGAGTTGCTTGAATTAGTTGGTCTCTCTGACAAACATGATGCGTATCCGGCAAATTTATCTGGTGGACAAAAGCAGCGTGTTGCCATCGCTCGCGCATTGGCAAACTCACCCAAAATACTGTTATGTGATGAGGCCACCAGCGCTCTCGATCCAGCCACAACCCGTTCTATTCTTGAACTATTAAAAGACATTAATCGTCGTCTGGGCTTAACGATTCTGTTAATTACTCATGAAATGGATGTTGTAAAACGTATTTGTGACCAAGTTGCGGTCATCAATGCAGGTCTGTTAATTGAACAAGATGTTGTAAGCGAAATTTTTTCACACCCTAAAACGCCTGTTGCGCAAGAATTTATTAAATCAACGCTGCATATCGATATTCCGGAAAGTTATCTAAAAAAGTTAAAACCTGAATGCACGCCAGATAGTCTACCATTATTGAAACTGGAATTTACGGGCAAATCGGTTGATGCCCCACTAATTTCTATGGCTGTACGCCGTTTTAATATTGATGTCAGCATATTGAGTTCACAAATGGATTATGCTGGTGGCGTTAAATTTGGTGTGATGTTGGCCGAATTGGGCGGTGAATACAGTAGCATTGAATCAACAATTGAGTTTTTAAAAGAACACCATGTAAAAGTAGAGGTTCTCGGTTATGTCTGATGGAATGATTTTCTTATTGTTTAAAGGAGTCTGGGAAACTTTAGTAATGACTTTTGTTTCAGGTTTTTTTGGTTTTGTAATTGGTTTACCAATCGGTGTGCTTTTATATGTCACCCGTGCAGGACAGATTATGGAGAATATTACACTTTATCGTATTCTTTCCGCCTTAGTGAATATCGGTCGTTCAATTCCCTTCATTATTTTGTTGGTATGGATGATCCCGTTTACCCGGCTAATTGTCGGTACATCCATTGGCTTGCAAGCGGCGATTGTCCCTCTGACTGTGGGAGCAGCACCTTTTATTGCCCGCATGGTGGAAAATGCCTTATTGGAAATTCCGCCTGGATTGATCGAAGCTGCACGTGCGATGGGTGCAACGCCTTTACAGATTGTCAAAAAAATCCTGCTTCCTGAAGCCCAGTTGAGTTTAATAAATGCTGCAACGATTACTTTGATTACTTTGGTCGGCTATTCCGCAATGGGAGGTGCCGTTGGCGCAGGTGGCTTAGGCCAGATTGGTTATCAATATGGTTACATTGGCTACAATGCACCTGTTATGAATACTGTTTTAGCATTGTTGATTGTTTTAGTGTTCTTAATTCAGTTAGGCGGTGATCGCTTGATTATAGCAGTTAATCACAAATAATAAAGTGACTTAAACAGAGGTAAATTATGTCAGTAAAATTGAAATCCATCGTTGCAATCAGTGCATTATTAGGAACATTAATTCTTGCAGGCTGCGATCAGGAACCAAGAGATCCAGACCACATTAAGGTTGGGGTAATTGTTGGGCCTGAACTTGAAGTGGCAGAAGTTGCCAAAAAAGTGGCCAAAGAGAAATATGGACTTGATGTTGAGCTGATTACGTTCAATGACTATGTTCTGCCAAATGAGTCACTGAACAAAGGAGATATTGATGTTAACGTTTTCCAACATAAACCTTTTTTAGATCAGCAAGTGAAAGAACGCAATTATAAGCTGACTATTGTTGGTAACTCTTTCATCTATCCAATCGCGGCTTATTCAAGAAAAATTAAATCTCTGGGTGAGCTAGAAAATGGTAATCAGATTACGATACCAAATGATCCAACCAACCAAGGCCGGGCGCTTTTATTATTACAAAAGCAAGGCTTAATCACGCTAAAAGAAGGAGTGGGTCTACTACCAACCGTTTTGGACATTATCAATAACCCTAAGGACTTAGATATTGTAGAGTTAGAAGCACCGCAATTACCACGCTCGCTAGATGATCAAAAAATTGCCTTTGCTATTATCAATAATGCCTATGCGGGTCAGGTTGGTTTGACGCCAGAACAAGATGGTTTATTTGTGGAAGACAAAGATTCACCTTACGTAAATATCATTGTCAGCCGTGAAGACAATAAAGACGCTGAAAATGTTCAAAAGTTTGTTAAAGCCTATCAATCTGAGGAAGTAGAACAAGCTGCCCAGAGAATTTTCAAGGGTGGTGCGCTAAAAGGCTGGTAACCTTTCATCTTCAGTCAATCAAGATTAAAATTATAGGGCGGATATTATTATCCGCCCTATTTTGATTGGGGGAGCCAAACGCTTTTTATCGCAGTTTCATGTATCGACATTCACAGTCCCCCACTCACCGGCCTTACCAGAATAAGGATTCAACGCGATGCGTATGCTACCTATCTGTTTCATAACACTATTTATGGTTGGGTGTACTTCTCTGTCAACTCAGGTCGAAAAACCTACTCAGACAGGCTCAAAGTTGAAACATCAGCCAGCCAAGAAAAGTAAAGTGTCGTCTTACGTTCAGCTATACACTAAGACAGAAGAACTGTTAGGCACTCCATTTAAAAATTTAGGCATCGTTTTCGGGGAATCCTGTCGCACTACACGACAAGATCCGCCTGCCAGCATTGCAGTTGCACGGAAAAACATGCTGGTAAAAGCCGCATCTCTGAAAGCTGATGCAGTATTACTTCATCAATGCGCAATACTGTCTAATCACAACTGCTACCAGACTGCGATTTGTGAAGGATCTGCCCTGCTTACCACTAAATAACGATGATTAAAAAAACGCTCATGGCCGATTTTCATTTTACTCAAATAGGAACCATCCATTCTCCTTATAAAGAGAAGTTTGCCATTCCCCGCCAACCGGGTTTGGTAGAAGATGGGGCGGGACAACTAGAGTTGCTGGCTCCTTATAACCAGATTGATGCGATACGTGGGATTGAACAATTCAGTCATTTATGGATTATTTTTGTTTTTCACCAAACTATGAATGGTGGCTGGAATCCATTAGTTCGCCCACCCCGTTTGGGGGGAAATGCCAAAATGGGCGTGTTTGCTACCCGCTCGACATTCCGCCCCAATCCGATTGGTATGTCGCTGGTAGAATTGAAAGGTATTCAATGCCAGAACAATCGGGTCATACTGGAACTTGGCAGTCTGGATTTAGTTGATGGTACACCCGTTATCGATATCAAGCCCTATCTGCCTTTTGCCGAATCTCGCCCAGAAGCCAGAGCGGGTTTTGCACAGAAGGCGCCAGACACCGGAATGGAAGTCTCGTTCTTGCCAATAGCTGAACATCAACTATCGTCCCATCAGGCAAATTATCCTCATTTACGACGTTTCATCAGTCAGATATTGGCGCAGGATCCTCGCCCGGCCTATCGTAAGAAAGAACAGGAAAACCGGATATATGCAGTTCATATTCTGGATTTCAATGTTCGCTGGCAGATACGTGACGCCATGACGGAAGTGGTTTCTATTGAACACCGTTAAAACCCCTTTTGACATAGCAAACTCGCTGGTAGACTAGCGGTTTATCTTTATTTTCTGGGTTGGGTGGCACAATCTTGTCGCCCAGAAGCAATTTGCTGTCCAATGGAAACTTACTATGCGTACTAGCCAATATCTGCTCTCTACTTTAAAAGAGACGCCTGCTGATGCGGAGGTTGTCAGTCATAAACTGATGCTTCGTGCCGGCATGACACGTAAACTCGCCTCAGGTCTGTACAACTGGATGCCTACAGGTGTCCGTGTATTAAAAAAAGTCGAAAACATTGTTCGTGAAGAGATGAATAATGCTGGGGCGATTGAAGTTTCCATGCCGGTAGTTCAACCGGCAGATTTGTGGCAGGAAAGTGGCCGTTGGGAACAATATGGCCCAGAATTACTGCGTTTTGAAGATCGTGGTGCCCGTCCTTTCGTTCTCGGGCCGACTCATGAAGAAGTCATCACCGATCTGGTTCGTAATGAAGTGACTTCATATAAACAACTTCCACTGAACCTGTTCCAGATCCAAACCAAATTCCGTGACGAAGTCCGTCCGCGCTTCGGTGTCATGCGTTCACGCGAATTCATTATGAAAGATGCTTATTCTTTCCATACCAGCCAAGAGTCTCTACAAGAGACTTACGATAAAATGTATGATGCCTACAGCAAAATCTTTACCCGTATTGGGCTGGATTTCCGTGCTGTTCTGGCAGATACCGGTTCTATCGGCGGGAGTGCTTCCCATGAATTTCAGGTTCTTGCTGACAGCGGTGAAGATGATATTGCCTTCTCCACAGAATCTAACTACGCAGCCAATATTGAATTGGCTGAAGCAGTTATGCCATCCCACGAACGAGCTGTCCCATCAGAAGATATGCATTTGGTAGAGACACCAAATGCTAAAACCATTGCTGAACTGGTCGAACAATTCAACTTGCCGATTGAGAAAACCGTCAAAACTCTGATCGTCCATGCGGCAAAAGAAAGCAGTCATCAACTGGTCGCATTGCTGGTACGCGGTGACCATGAACTGAATGAAATCAAAGCAGAGAAACTACCATTGGTGGCAAGTCCGCTGAGTTTCGCTACCGAAGAAGAAATTCGTGCCGTTGTACAGGCAGGCCCAGGTTCCTTAGGGCCAGTAAACCTGCCTATGCCTGTTATCATTGACCGTAGCGTATCTGTCATGAGCGACTTCGGCGCAGGCGCAAATGTTGATGATAAACATTATTTCGGCATTAACTGGGAACGTGACTTACCACTGCCTGAAATCGCCGATATCCGTAATGTCCTTGAAGGTGATGCTAGCCCAGACGGTCAAGGTACACTGCTAATCAAACGTGGTATTGAAGTCGGTCATATCTTCCAGTTAGGCACCAAATACTCTGATGCCCTGAAAGCCACTGTACAAAATGAAGATGGTCACAATCAAGTTGTCTCAATGGGATGTTACGGCATTGGCGTAACCCGTATTGTTGCCGCAGCTATTGAACAGAACCACGATGATCGTGGCATTATCTGGCCAGATGCCATTGCTCCATTCCAAGTCGCTCTTTTACCTATGAATATGCACAAATCTTATCGGGTGAAGGAAGTTGCTGAAAAATTATATGCAGACTTACGTGCCAATGGTATTGATGTGATTTTCGATGATCGCAAAGAGCGCCCAGGTGTCATGTTTGCTGATATGGAACTGATCGGTGTGCCGCATACTCTGGTTATTGGCGATCGTAATCTGGATAACGGCGAAGTTGAATACAAATACCGTCGTAATGGTGATAAGCAAATGCTTAAACTGGAAGGTATTATTGAATATCTGAAAGAACAAATTAAACAGCATTAATACTGTTTAAGCGCCTTTGTTCAAGTTCAGAAAAAACCTGCGTATTCAATACGCAGGTTTTTTTATGTATAACGGCTAAGTTTTGTTATTTTCTGGTCTGACAAGAGGCTGACTTATCAAAATGGATTTTGCCTGTTTGAATCAGTGCATGATCAAACATACCATCTTCCATCGAAGGCCGAAGCGAGTAGTAACCTTCGACTTCCACATAAACAGGCTCTCCCCCTTCCACACCAGTCGCACTGTAGCCACGTTCCAAATCGATATTTTCAGACGCATCATAGTGTTTTCCGGTACGACACTCTGTAAATGTCGCACTGTCAGCTATATAGCTGTATTCCCCCGCCATCTTTTTCGGCGTAACTTTTCCCAATTCATAATTGAAATTTGACTGGATTGGTTCACCGTCGATATCCAGCATGACCAGATTTTCACCTTTCATCTGATAATAAGATTTCTTACCATCCTCATGCGTCAAATCTATCTTTTTGCCGCTTTTTATCCAATGACCTGTTTCGAAAAAAGTGTTTTCTTCATTTTTAGCTTCCAGATAAATTTGCCCCAATATATATGAGCCATCACTTGAAAGCTGCAAAGTAGTCTCAATACCTGTACAGTCCGCACAAGGTACAACGCCAGTAAACACTCTCTCAGCTGTCTGCAATTTATTCTGAAGTGTATTCTCCTGAAGCGTAGCATTATCTTGAGAGGCCACTTTGTTCTGACACCCAACCGCGGTTAACACTCCCACAGCGAGCAATATTTTTTTATTCATCATCATTTTCATCCAATAAATCCAGCAGATAACCTAATATTCATAACGTCCATACCATGTAAAACATGAACTTTTCTTAACAAGATTGACATTACTGTACCGTATCTCAAAATGCATAGGGAAAAAAATCAAATAATATGACGTAATTTCGTTGCGTAATGATAAGACTTAGATTTAATCTACTTGCTTTCCAACGCAATTCAACAGACTTAATTCAGTAATCACGGAAAGTTTACTGTGCTATAGTCGTAGGTAGCATTTTTGCGTTTGATCTTGGTCAATCACGGGCGGCACAATAACCGCCACTAACATAGTGGTGAGAAAATATGTCTATAGATACTGAATATCAACCAATTAATTGTGATGATTATGATAACCTTGAGCTAGCTTGCCAGCACCAGCTTCATTTACACATCCAACTGCAAGGTGGTGGCATATTTGAAGGAAAAGCTAGTAAGCTGATTTTAAGAAAAAAAGTCGAATATATTCTCGTAGAATCAAATGAAGAAACCCGTGAATTAAGGTTGGATCACATCATCAGTTTCAGCAACCCGGAAATTGGTACGATTGTTATTGAGCATTGAGCATTGCTCGACCTGACCGTGTTCAGAAAGCTCACATTGATACACAAAATCACACACAAAGTCCTCATATATCAAATGAGGGCTTTCTTTTCAAATGACTATTTTTATCTACGTTTGGTTTTTCCAGCTATGACTCCAGCAATTTGTTCATTTATCACTGTGGTATAAATCAAATCCCATAATATATATTCAGTAAAGAATAAAATTTACCTTCAGTAACCTTTAATAGATACTGAGGGTAAATTGATAAATAGAGCATGGTACGTAAATCCAGAATATAAGTGTTTATGGATGTCTTTATAGGAGGTTGCGTTAATTTAAGGCTGAAATAGGTAGATTAAGCAGAATACGGCATTCTGTCCCATTTGATTGAAAGTATCTCCTTTTCCGCCAAAGGCTGTCCCTCCTTGGTTACAAAAACATCCAATGCTGCAACCAATTTTTCATCATAATAAAGCAATGGTGTTCTTTCCCTAAGCCAAGGTGCGATACCTAATTCCTGCCATAATTTTTTACTGTGCCGGGAATGCCGACGACCCACGATGCTAATATTTCCCTGTACACCAAAACGAATGGTTACCCGCTCATTTCTATCGGGCATTCTGACATTAATACCACTTTCTTCTGACAACACCAGCATGCCCAAACCATCGGGTAATCGCAGTTCTTGTGCTATATCCCATTCAAGTAGAGTTCCTGCCAACGATTGGCATTGAGGAACCAGCCAGAGTTGTTGCCGATAACGGCGAACATCGTGCTGCCCCAATCTAAAACGTGGCTCGGCATCCTGTCTGGAAAGCGCCACTTCCGACCAAATTTTCTGGAGTTGTTCACGCGCAGGCATCTTCACACCATGCTGATTGAACCATCTACGTAATAAAGCATTACGCTTGGCCTCAGAACAATCCACCAACGGTGAAATGGCTATCGCACCTTCCGGAGTTATCAGCTCATTCAACGATTCATTAAGCAATTCATCCAACAATTGTTCTTGCTCTCCACACAAGCTGGCACTGCGAGAAGCAGATTGAGGGAAATGAGGCCAGCGCTGGTTAAGCAATGGCATAATATGCAAACGCAAAAAATTGCGATCATAACGATCATCTTGGTTGCTATCATCTTCTATCCATTGCAACCTCTGTGTTTGTGCATACGTTTCGAGTTCTGCACGACTGGCATTCAGCAATGGACGAATCAGCGTTGTTCCAGAAAATGGCATGGAAGAAGGCATAGATGATAATCCGGCAGGGCCACTCCCCCGTTTCAATGCCAGCAGAAAGGTTTCTGCCTGATCATCAAGATGCTGCGCCGTGACCAAAATTTCACCCTGTTGCAATTCATGCTGGAATGCCTGATAACGGGCATCACGAGCCGCCGCTTCAATGCCATTTTGCCGGATATCAAGGCTGACTTTTTCGACCCGAAAATCGACCTTCCAGTCGGCACAAATCTGGCGACAATGTTCAACCCACTTATCCGCCTTTGGATTTAAACCGTGATGGATATGAATTGCTCTTAGCTCTATTTGATCACGAATGACTCCGCTGTGGGATTGGTAACGTAACTGAACCAGCAAATGCAGCAATACGGTGGAATCCAATCCACCGCTAAATCCAACCAAGACTTTTTTATGTCGCCCTAACTGATCGATTAACATCGTTAACAGAGGTATATGAGTATTGATCATTGTGAGTGAAAACCTTCTTTCATTTGGCGGTATCAATCCTCAATCAAATCATCACTCAATTTATTCTGTGTCGCAGGTTCGGTCTTTGCACTGATGCAGAGCAGCCCCGATATGATAACAAGCACTAAACCCACAACATAAGCGGGGACAAATGCATCACCAAAGAACAGAATAAGCCATATCATCGACAACACCGGTGATAAAAATAAGATTGAGGCAATTTTAGGCGAATCAGGGCTATTCATAGCCTTAAACCAGATAATATAGGATACGCCATTCAATATGATGCCGTTGAGCAGCGTTGGCATCAGTGAATCACCCACTGGCCAATTGAAGCTGCTAAATACCAATAAAAACACCGCCGATACTAAGGTAGAACAAGCAAATACCCAAAATGTATTTATATAAGGGTCAATCGCGAAATGTTTCGATAACACAGACATCAAGGCAAAACAAAATGCCCCACTGAATACCAGCAACAGAGCCTGCGGATGTTCTACTGCAATCCGGGTAATATTTCCTTGCGTAAACGTGATCACAACGGCAATAAAACCAAGCGTGATGCCAATCATCTGCCGGATTGACAATTTTTCTTTTAACAGTAAAAACGACAACCCGATGATCATCAGCGGCCAGCTATATTGAACGACCAAGACAGCAACGCCGTTTTCGATGGAATAACCGTAATAGAGCAATAAATAGAAGAAACAGTCCAGAGTACCTAATATCAAAACTTTAAACATAACTGGAAAGGGAATAAATAAAAGTTGTTTCAAATTTCTACCCATCAGGACAGCAACAAAGAAAACCGCCAGAACGGATAGAATATTTGACCAGAACAAATATTGGAAATGGTCCATCCCTTTTTGACCCAAACGGGATATGGAGGGAACAAAACTCCAGATCAACACACAGGAAAACGCGTAAATAATATATTTATATTTGTCCATAGAAAAACCCAATTTATTATTTTTCGAGTCTAGCTGATAAAACAGCCTATTTCATCCCAATTTTGTCAGAATGATAATACCAGACAGTATGGAGAGTGCTGATTTCATTACCTATAAACAATAAAACAGGTGGAAATACTGAAGTTCTATCTCTCCCCAGTACTGTCCACCTGCAAATAACAATATTAAAAATAAAGCTGGATTGTAATAAAAACAGCTTTCAGGACTTAGCAGTAACCGTATTGCATTAAACGCTCATAACGGCGATTAACTAATTCTTCGCTGTTCAGATGATCCAAATCAGCAAAATCAGCCAGTAATTGCGCTTTTAATGCTTGAGCAATCGCATCATAGTTACGATGCGCCCCGCCCAGTGGTTCCGGAATAACGGAATCAATCAATTTCAACTCTTTCAGGCGTGGTGCGGTATTACCCATCGCTTCGGCTGCCAGTGGAGCTTTTTCGGCACTCTTCCATAAGATGGAAGCACAACCTTCCGGAGATATGGTAGAAAAGGTGCTGTATTGCAACATATTCACCTTGTCACCCACACTGAGTGCCAACGCACCACCAGAACCGCCCTCACCGATCACCGTACAGATGACAGGTACGGACAGGCGGGACATTTCACGCAGGTTACGGGCAATGGCTTCTGATTGTCCACGCTCTTCAGCCCCTACGCCCGGATACGCGCCAGGAGTATCAATAAAGGTAATGATCGGCAGTTTGAAACGCTCTGCCAACTCCATCAATCTCAACGCCTTGCGATAACCTTCTGGCGATGGCATACCAAAGTTACGGCGGATCTTTTCTTTTGTCTCACGGCCTTTCTGATGACCAATCACCATGACCGGACGCCCATCAAGCCGTGCCAAACCAGCAACTATCGCCTTGTCATCCGCATAGGCACGATCACCCGCCAGCTCTTCAAAGTCAGTAAAAACGCGCTGAATATAATCCAGCGTATAGGGACGGAGCGGGTGACGTGACAGTTGAGATATTTGCCATGCCCCCAGATCAGAGAAAATCTTGCGGGTTAATTCAAGGCTTTTTTCTCGCAGACGCTGGACCTCTTCATCCAGATTTATATCTAGCTTTTCATCTTGACGGCTAACTGCGGTGAGCGAATCAATTTTCGCTTCCAACTCGGCAATCGGCTGTTCAAAATCCAGAAAATTCAGACTCATAACGTTCCTATTTTAGTCAAATTCTAATTCTACCTGCTCGTTACCCAGCAGAGTTCGCAGATCTGTCAAAAGGGTATCCGTCGGCGTTACCCGCCATGTTGCACCGAATCGTAAACGGGCACGGGCATCTACCCGCTGGTAATAAAGATGAACTGGTATCGTACCTGAACGATGCGGCTCCAATACGCCACGGAGACGATTAAATAATTGTTTATTAATTTGCCTGTCTGATAACGAGATAGCTATCCCGCGTGCAAATTTTTCACGCGCCTCACTGATATCCATTAATTCACGGACTGTCATTTTAAGGCCGCCGCTGAAGTCATCAAAGCTGACTTGCCCGGTAGCAATTAAAATTTTGTCCTGTTCCAATAAATGCTGATACCTTTCCAGTGCATCAGAAAACAGCATGATTTCCAGCCGTCCTGAACGATCATCCAAAGTACAGATGCCAATCCGATTGCCTCGTTTGGTTGTCAAGATTTTGGATGCCAGCACCAAACCTACCACAGTCGTGACTTGACCACGAGGTGTCGGGCTCACATCTTTTAGACGCAATCCATTCGTATATCGTTCAATCTCTTTCAAATAACTTGTGATCGGGTGACCCGTTAAATACAACCCCAGCGTTTCCCTCTCACCATCTAACACGACTTGTTCTGGCCATTTCGGTGTACTGGCATATGAAAGCTCAACCTGCTCTGGTTTTTCAGCCAGCACACCAAACATATCTGTCTGGCCAATGGCTTCTGCTTTAGCATGTTGATCAGCCGCTTTCAACGCGTCTTCCAACGAAGACATCAAGGCCGCACGATGTGGTCCCAGCCTGTCAAACGCTCCTGACATAATCAGCTTTTCCATCACACGACGGTTCAGCTTTTTGGTATCAACACGCGCACACAGATCAAACAGTTCTTTGAAATGCCCCTCTTTTTGACGTGCTTCGAGGATTGCTTCAATCGGCCCTTCACCCACACCTTTAATCGCACCAATGCCGTAAACAATTTCGCTTTCGTCATTGACATGGAAATGATACAGACCACTGTTGATATCCGGTGGTAAAACCTTAAGCCCCATGCGCCAGCATTCATCCACCAGCCCAACGACTTTTTCTGTGTTATCCATATCCGCCGTCATCACGGCCGCCATAAATTCTGCCGGATAATGAGCTTTTAACCATAAGGTTTGATAAGAAACTAACGCATAGGCAGCAGAGTGAGATTTGTTGAAACCATAACCCGCGAATTTTTCCACCAAATCGAAGATTTTTATGGCGAGTTCGCCATTAATACCTTGGCTTATCGCGCCCTCTTCAAATACCGAGCGCTGTTTAGCCATCTCTTCCGGCTGCTTCTTACCCATTGCGCGACGGAGCATATCTGCACCACCGAGGGTATAACCTGCCAGCACCTGAGCAATCTGCATCACCTGTTCCTGATACAGAATAATACCGTATGTTGGCTCCAGTACGGGCTTCAAGGATTCGTGCTGCCACTCAACATCTGGGTATGAAAGCTCTTCCCGCCCGTGTTTACGGTCGATAAAGTTATCCACCATACCGGATTGTAATGGCCCCGGACGGAACAGCGCCACTAATGCGATCATATCTTCGAAACAGTCGGGACGCAGGCGTTTGATCAGATCTTTCATCCCACGGGATTCAAGTTGGAACACCGCCGTAGTTTCAGAGCGTTGCAGCATATCGAAACTTATCTGGTCATCCAGCGGAATTGCCGTAATATCAATCGGTTCCAGATTTTTATGAGTACGACGGGCGTTCACCATATCAAGCGCCCAGTTGATAATGGTCAAGGTTCTCAGGCCAAGGAAGTCAAACTTCACCAGACCCGCATATTCCACATCGTTCTTATCAAACTGAGTGACGGGGTTCAGGCCTTCCGGATCACAGTAAATCGGTGAAAAATCAGTGATCTTGGTCGGGGCAATGACCACACCACCCGCATGTTTACCGGCGTTACGGGTGACACCTTCCAATTTGCGAGCCATGTCAATCAGCACCCTGACTTCTTCATCCGCCTCGTAAATTTCAGGCAATTGAGGTTCAGCCGCAAATGCCTTTTCCAACGTCATGCCAGGATCAGGAGGCACTAGTTTCGATATTCGATCAACAAAGCCATATGGGTGCCCCAATACACGCCCAACGTCACGAATAACGGCTTTTGCCGCCATCGTACCGAAAGTGATGATCTGCGATACCGCATCCCGCCCGTACATATCCGCAACGTGGTCAATCACCTGATCACGTTTTTCCATACAGAAATCGACGTCAAAGTCAGGCATCGAAATACGTTCAGGGTTGAGGAAACGTTCGAACAGCAAGTCAAATGCCAACGGGTCAATATCGGTAATTTTCAAGGCGTAGGCGACAAGGGAACCCGCACCGGAACCACGCCCCGGCCCTACGGGTACGCCATTATCTTTCGACCATTGGATAAATTCCATCACGATCAGAAAATAGCCGGGGAAGCCCATTTGGTTGATAACTTCCAGCTCTATATCCAGACGCTCATCGTATTCGGAACGTTTTTCCGCTCTGATTTGCGGATCGGGATAGAGAAAATTCAGACGATCTTCCAGGCCTTGCTTCGACTTTTCAACCAGATAGTCTTCAGTGCTCATATCCCCTGTTGGAAACTGTGGCAGGAAATATTCACCGAGACGAATAGTCACATTGCAGCGTTTAGCAATTTCGACACTATTTTGCAGCGCTTCAGGAATGTCAGAGAATAGCTCACACATCTCCTGTTCACTGCGCAGATACTGCTGAGGGCTATAGTTTTTAGGGCGTTTTGGATCAGCCATCGTATAGCCATCATGAATGGCAACCCGAATCTCATGGGCTTCAAAGTCGTCACTTTCCAGGAAACAAACGTCATTAGTTGCCACAACAGGTAAGTTTTTTTCTGCTGCCACTTCGACGGCAGCATGAAGATAATTTTCTTCGTCTTGACGTCCTGTACGGATCAATTCAAGGTAATAGCTGTCCGGAAAATGTTCCTGATAGAAATCGAGGCACTGATCCGCCATCGCCCGATTTCCGCGCAGTAAGAATTTGCCGACATCCCCCATTCGCCCACCAGACAGAAGAATCAAGCCGGCTTTGTATTTTATCAGCCATTCTTGTTTGATCGTCGGACCAATCGCACCATAGCCTTTCTGATAAGCTTCGGAGATCAAAAAGGTTAGGTTTTGATAACCTTCGTTATTACGGGCAAGGATCGTCAGATGGGCATATTCATCCCCCAGCAGATCACTTTCCACATAAAAATCAGCGCCTATAATCGGCTTGATACCTGCACTATGGGCACTGCCATAGAATTTCACCAAGCCGCACAGGTTAGTAAAATCAGTGATCGCAAAAGCAGGCATATCCAATTTAGCCACTTTTTTTATCAGTGACCCTGTTTTGGCTAAACCGTCAATCATTGAATAGTCGCTGTGAACACGTAAGTGTACAAAACGTGGTTCTGTCATAGTTTGCCCAGATTACTTATCCAAGACCCAGCGCTCGTTTGACCGGCGCAAAGCTTTTACGATGATGTTCCGTAGCGCCCAGCAAAGCCAGTTTTTCCAGATGCAAAGCGGTCGGATAACCTTTGTGTTGCGCGAAACCATAATCAGGAAATTGCTTACCCAACTCAGCCATTTCTCTGTCACGTGTCACTTTTGCCAAAATAGAAGCAGCGCTTATTTCCGCCACCAGACTATCCCCCTTGATCACCGCCAGTGCCGACATCGGCAATGCGGGACAACGGTTCCCATCAATCAGGACATAATCCGGTGTGATAGCTAAACCTTCCACCGCTCGCTGCATGGCAAGCATGGTAGCGTGGAGAATATTGAGTTGATCAATTTCTTCTGGTTCAGCGCGACCAAGGCTCCAGCACAGCGCCTTTTCTTTAATTTCCAGATAAAGTGCTTCACGCCGCTTTTCTGTAAGTTTTTTCGAATCCATCAAGCCTGTAATCGGTTTGGCAGGATCAAGAATAACTGCCGCAGTAACCACTGCCCCGACCAGTGGGCCACGCCCAACTTCATCAACACCGGCAATCAAATTCGCCTGAGGATAAACAAAATCCATTATCTTCTCGCTAATTCCAGAACCGCTTGTGCAGCTTGTTCATCGGCATCACAGCGAATGCTTTCATGCAAATGCAGAAACGTTTGTTTCAACGCTTCCACATCAGCACCACCTTGCAAGAGAGGCAACAATGCCTCAGACAATGCTTGTGGCTCACATTCGTCCTGTAATAGTTCTTTAACTAATTCTTTGCCTGCCAGCAGGTTAGGCAGAGAAACATACGGCGTTTTCACCAGCCGCTTTGCCAGCCAGAATGTAAAAGGTTTCATTCTGTAGCCCACCACCATCGGGCATTTGGCCAGCATACACTCCAGCGCAGCCGTACCTGAGGCCAGTAAAGTCGCATCACTGGCGATCATGGCTTTACCGGCGTTACCGTCCAACATATGGACAGATAAATCCGGCGCAATCTCATCTTTAATACGCTGAAACTGCTGATGCCGCTTGGCATTCACCAATGGAACCAATACATGCAGATCAGGAAGAATTTTCCTCAGCAACTGCACGGTTCTAAGAAAATCAGCACTCAACATCTCAACTTCTGCATGGCGGCTACCCGGCAGTATCGCTAGACAATGGGCATTTAAGGGAACACCCAAAGCCTCCCGGGCTGCCATTTTATCCGTTTGCAGTGGCATCGAATCAGCCATCGTGTGGCCAATAAATTTGCATGGAACGCTAAATCGATCATAGAACGCTTTTTCAAATGGCAAAAATGCCAGTACCAGATCCGTTGCCCGGCCGATTTTGAAAACCCGTTTCTGACGCCACGCCCATACTGATGGACTAACGTAATGAATCGTCCTAATCCCTCGCTGTTTCAATCGCCCTTCCAACGTGATGTTAAAATCCGGGGCATCGATACCAACAAAGACATCCGGCTTCAACGCGGTAAATCGTGCTGTTAAATCTTTGCGGATTTTCAACAAACGGGGCAAGCGTCCTAATACTTCAACGATCCCCATGACTGCCAGCTCTTCCATCTCATACCAGGCTTCACAACCTTCCGCCTGCATAAGAGGGCCAGCAACACCCACAAAGTGAGCATCAGGAATTTGAGCTTTCAATGCGCGAATCAGCCCGGCTCCAAGAATGTCACCGGACGTTTCTCCGGCAACCAAAGCAATTGTCAGCGGGCGCTGATTGTTAACAGAAGAGAAGGTAGCCAAAGGAGTATCCTTCATCTACTTAACGAATGATGCCACGGCTGGATTTTGCTGAATTTTCCAGAAAATCACTGAATGCTTTCACATGTGGGTTATTTGCCGTCTGAAGCTCAATTTCTATTCTGGCTTCTTCCAGCGTTCTTCCGCTACGGTAAAGCGCTTTATAGGCATTACGGATTGCATGCAGCGATTCTTTATCAAATCCACGGCGCTTCAAGCCTTCAATATTCAACCCGAAAGGTGTGGCATGGTTTCCCTGTGCAATGACATAAGGCGGGACATCCTGCGCAACACCAGAGCAACCGCCTACCATAACATGAGAGCCAATCTGACAGAATTGATGGACAGCTGTCATTCCACCGATAATGACGTAATCGCCCAGAATGACATGCCCACCCAGCGTGCCGTTATTCGCAATGATACAGCGATCACCAATCATGCAATCATGGGCAATGTGGGTGTTAATCATCAGCAGATTGTCACTGCCAATTTTAGTCAAACCGCCACCCTGAACGGTGCCACGATGAATCGATGCGCTTTCACGAATACGGTTACGATCACCGATCTCAACGCGAGTCGGCTCACCCTGATATTTGAGATCCTGATTTACTTCACCAATAGAGGCAAATTGATAAATCTGGTTATCACGGCCAATTTTGGTGATCCCGTTGATCACAACATGGGATTTAACTTCAGTCCCTTCACCGATCTCAACCTGAGAACCGATATAGCAAAATGGGCCAATACGGACATTGCCACCAATAACTGCACCCTCTTCAACAATGGACGAGGGATGAATAACAGCAGTTTGATCAATCATATATTAAGCCTCACGACGGCGAGCACACATCATTTCAGCTTCGCAAGCCACTTCTCCATCGACTTTTGCTACGCCCTTAAAACGCGCAACACCGCGACGTTCTTTAATAAATTCAACTTCCAGAACCATTTGATCACCTGGCAGAACCGGACGCTTGAAACGAGCGCCATCGATAGCGGCAAAGTAATACAACTCACCCGGAGCCAGCGAGCCAACGCTTTTGAATGCCAGAATTCCGGTTGCCTGAGCCATTGCTTCAAGGATCAGGACGCCTGGAAAAATTGGCTTACCCGGAAAATGCCCCTGAAAGAATGGTTCATTAAATGATACATTTTTGACTGCGCGTAGAAATTTACCTTCCTCAAAATCCAAAACACGGTCTACCAGCAAAAACGGGTAGCGGTGAGGTAGCAAATCCAAAATCTCTTCAATTTGCAGAGTACGATTATCACTCATCTAAATACTCTTCCTGTCTATATAAGAATCATAGTATTAACGACACGGCCTGCGTTAACTCCAAATGCAGAGTTATCAGGCAGGCCGCAAAAAATAAAAACACAACCAAAAAACGTTTGTATGATTACTCGTTTTCACCTTCACGCTGGCGTTCTACAGATTTAAGCCGTTTATTCATTTCATTGATATTCATGACTAAAGCAGCAGTTTTACGCCAAACTTTGTTCGGTTGTAATGGGATACCAGACGAGTATACACCAGGCTCTGTAATTGGACGCATCACCATGCCCATACCAGTCACGGTCACTTTATCACAGATTTCTATATGCCCATTAATGACGCTGGCTCCACCAATCATACAATAACGACCAATTTTCAGGCTACCCGCCATAGTGACACCACCAGCCACGGCTGTGTTGTCACCAATTATGACGTTGTGAGCGATTTGGCACTGGTTGTCAATGATAACACCATTACCGATAACTGTGTTATCCAGCGCTCCGCGATCGATAGTCGTAGAAGCACCGATTTCAACGCGGTCACCGATGACCACTGAGCCTAACTGTGGAATTTTAATCCAGTTGCCACGGTCATTGGCATAGCCAAAACCATCCGACCCGATCACAGTGCCTGACTGAATAAGGCACTGTTCGCCAATTTCAACGTTATGGTATACCGATACATTGGCCCAAAGGCGGGTTCCTGCACCAATACGCGTATTTTTGCCAATAAAGCAACCCGCACCGACAATGACATTGTCACCCAGAATAACGCCAGATTCGACAACAGCATTTGCACCAACCGCCACATTTTTTCCCAATTGCACTTCAGAAAATATCACGGCTGATGGATGAATATCCTGCGCAGGTTGTGGCGTCGTATCCATGATTTGTGCCATACGTGCATAGGCAAGATAAGGATTATCAACAACCAGTGCAGCGACCTTACAATGAGTAAGATCAGATTCACGCAGCACAACAGCCGCTGCCTGACATTCTGCAAGTTTGTCAGTGTAACGGCTGTCAGATAAAAATGTAATTTGTTCGCTATTTGCTGAATACATTGGCGCAATGCTGGTGATGACGATATCGCCATCACCATGTAATTGCGCATTCAACTGCTGAGCGAGATCAGCTAATCGAATTGAAACCATCTACTTATTTAACCTGCTTCAGTACATCTGCGGTAATGTCTTTACCCGATACGGAATATAATACGGTATTAGCATCAAGAACAACGTCGTAACCTTCTTTACCTGCAACCACTTTAACGGCATCGTGAATACGCGTCAGGAGTTTGTTCTGCTCTTCCATCTGGCGGCGACGGCTATCGTTATCAAGAGACTGCGCCTTCTGGGCATAGTCGTTACGCTGTGCCATCACTTCTTTCTCTAATTTTGTGCGTTCGCTGGCTTTCATGGTTGAACCATCACGCTGAAGTTTCTGCACCTTGGTCTGCATATCAGCTTCCATACTCTGCAACTCGGATATACGGCCTTTAAATTCGCTATCCAACTGTTTTACAGCAGCTTCACGAGCCGGTAACTTTTGGATGATTTCACCAACATTCACGACTCCGATTTTGTCCGCTGCCTGAACACCCGCAGAGAAAGCTAATGCGATACCAAAGCTTGCCGCACACAATACTTTTTTCACTATAAACTCCTTTGACCCACGCTATTTTTTACATGTTGGAAAATTAACAATCACCTTATCTAGTAATAAGGCGATTTTCCGCCAAAAACGATTAATTACTACCAAGTGCCGCCGATGTTAAATTGGAACTGCTCCGCTCTATCACCTTCGTATTCCTTGATTGGCTTCCCATAAGAGAAGGTCAATGGCCCCAACGGTGACAACCATTGCAATGCAATACCGGCCGAAACACGGATATTATTTGGCTTGCTGTAGTCAGGCAGACCAGGGGAAATATTGTTCCAGTTGGTATCCCACACGGTTCCCGCATCAACAAAGAAGGAAGTCCGTACAGTATTGGCATATTTCGCATCCAGGAACGGTGTTGGCGTAATCAGCTCAAAGCTGGCAGTCGCTAACGCATTCCCCCCCACAGCATCACGGGATGGACTATTTTTTTCTGGTTCTTTGTTCTCACCTAAATAAATCGCTTTTGGACCGATATTATTCGAACGGAAACCACGGACACTATTAGAACCACCAGCATAGAAGTTTTCATAGAATGGCATTTCCTTGCCACCAAGACCGCCACCATAGCCCATGCGGGTGCGCCCCATCATTATCCATGAATTTTTATCATCAATCGGATAATAACCTGTAGCGCTCCAAGTAAGTTTATAGTACTGGTTGTCTGAGCCTGGCAGAGCCACTTTGGCATCCACTGAAGACTTGAAACCCGAAGTTGGGAAGAAACCACGGTCAAAGTTGCCATATATCCAACTGAATGTCAGTGGGAAATCATTGGAATCGAACGATGCCTTGCCCTTCAAAGGTGGCTCTTTGCCCATTTTTTTCAAATAACGCCACATCGCTGCCTGTGGACGCATGTTCGACAGTGAGTTATGGGCATAGCCCAATCTCATGGCCAACCTGTTATTTTCATTCAGCGGGAAGCCCAAAATACCTTCAGTACCGTAGGCTTTATTGGTATAACCAGAGAGTTCGGCATCATCTGCACGGAAATCGTTATAGTACACACGACCGCCCAGACTTACGCCATCCACTGTGAAGTAAGGATCGGTAAAGGACAAATCCGCAGAGGTCGAATAGTCATTTTTGCTGGCACTGATCCCCACAGAGTTACCCGTTCCCAGCCAGTTTTCCTGCTGAAGACCGACCTGGAAGCTCATGCCACTTTCAGTACCGAAACCAACACCAAAGTTCATAGAACCCGTATTGCGTTCTTTGACTTTATAAACCACATCAACCAAATCTGGGCTACCGGATACACGTTCTGTATCCACATTAACCGTTTCAAAAAAGCCCAGTCTGTCCAGACGCTCTTTGCCCTGTTCAACGCGATCGCTGCCTAGCCATGCCCCTTCCATTTGACGCATTTCGCGGCGAAGCACAGAGTCTCTGCTAATATCATTACCTTCGAAGCGGATTTTACGCACATAGAAACGGTTACCTGCATCCACATTAACATGTAACTTAACCGTTTTGTCTGTATCGTTGATTTCAGGCTGTGTAATCACTCGTGGGTAGGCATAGCCATAACGACCAAGCAGGTTTTTAATTGCCTTTTCCATCGAGGTCACTTCTGTACCGTTATACAGCGACCCAGGCTGAATGTTGGTCAGTTTTGTGGCTTCAGACTGATAACCGGCCAAATTACCGTTCAAATCAACACTGGCGATCTTGTACTGAGCGCCTTCATTGATATTCACGGTGATATAGATACCTTTTTTATCTGGCGTCAGATTGACTTGAGTCGAATCAATATTGAAGCGGGCATAACCTCGATCAAGGTAGAAACTGCGCAAAGTTTCAAGATCACCCGCCAATTTCTGTTTCTGGTATTTCTGGTCAGCCATAAAGTTCCACCAAGGAATATCATCCCTGAGCTGGAAACGGTTGAGCAATTCATTTGTAGAAAATGCTTTATTGCCGACAATATTAATCTGCTGGATCTGCGCTGAGATCCCTTCTGAAAATATGAGTTTCAAATCAATACGGTTACGGGGCAGCGGCGTGACAACGGCTTTCACCGTAGCATTGTATTTACCAACACTGTAGTAAAAATCTTCCAGCCCTTTTTCCATATTAGACAGCATGGTGCGGTCAAGAGCTTCACCAACACTAACACGAGAGGACTCAAGGTTTTTCTTGAGCATGTCATCTTTCACCGATTTGTTACCGGAGAAAGTAATGCTGGCGATGGTTGGCCGTTCTTTAACCTGAACGACGAGTGTATTGCCATCACGCAAGACACGGACATCTTCAAAGTTTCCAGTCGCGAACAGTGTATGAATCGTGCGACTGATATCCTCATCGCTGATTGTATCACCTACGCGAACTGGCATATTCAGTAATGCTGCACCAGAAGTGACACGTTGAAGACCCTCAAAATGAATGTCCCGAACCACGAATCCGTCTGAACTGTATGCAGTGGCGCTGCCGAACAGCAGCGACGCTATGAGCAACTTTTTCATCGCCATCGTTGTTATGCGTTTTCCTAACCGGTCTCCCACCTTAGAAGCGGGAGAAATCATTGAAAAGTGCAAGCCCCATTAATAACACCAGTAATATAGTACCAATGCGATAACTGAAGTCTTGTACACGCTCGGAGACTGGCCCTCCCTTGATCTTCTCAATAGCAAGGAAAAGCAAGTGTCCACCATCTAGTACGGGTAATGGGAACAAATTAATGATCCCAAGGTTGACACTAATCAGCGCCAAAAACATCAAATAATACACCAAGCCAGAATCAGCCGATACTCCAGCGCCTTTGGCAATGGAAATAGGGCCACTCAGGTTATTGAGTTTCACATCCCCCACAATTAATTTACCGATCATATTGACAGTCAGCTTCATCAATTGCCAAGTTTTGTCTCCTGCCTGATAAATGGCAGAGAAAGCCCCATATTGTTGAATTACCTTATATTCATCCGCCAGAGGAATAACGTGAAGTTCGGCACCAGCGAAGCCTTCCTCACGCCCATTGGACAACCGCCTGACCTCTGGCGTCAAAGACAGAGGAATGATGCTATTTGCCCTCGCAACGTCCAATTTTAGAGGAACATTCGGATTTTTCCTGATAAAAGATACAAAAGTGTGCCAGACATCCACATTCTGACCGTTGACTTTAACGATCCTGTCCCCACGTTGTAAACCTGCTTTTTCAGCGGGAGAGTCCGGATAAACGTTCTCTACCTGAGAGCTGATTCGTGGTACAACAGGCATAATGCCCAAAGACAGCAAGACATCCTGCTTGGATGGATCAAATGCCCAGTCACGTAAATCTAATGTTTTTTGCATGCTGGCAGCAGCATCCATTGGCATCACATCCATTGACACAAAAGATTCACCCACTTTACTCACTAAGGCCAGACGTACCGAATTCCAATCAAAGGTTTCGATACCATCAACCGTTTTTAGTTCCATTCCGGGCAAAATATTTGCCTGAGCGGCAATAGAATCTGGCTTAACATCCAAAACCACCGGACGCACAGAAGGCACGCCAATCACAAAAACCAACCAATAAGCAATGACTGCCAGAATAAAGTTAGCGATTGGCCCTGCACTGACGACTGCCGCGCGCTGGCCAATGGTTTTATTGTTGAATGCCATATGACGACGTTCGGGAGAAACAGACTCAACCCGCTCATCAAGCATTTTGACATATCCCCCCAGAGGGATAAGAGCAATAACGTATTCGGTTCCCTGCTTATCTGTGCGACGCCAGAGCGCTTTACCAAACCCGATGGAAAAGCGTTCAACGTAGATACCACACCGTCTGGCAACCCAAAAATGACCAAACTCATGCACTGTGATAAGAATACCCAATGCAACAATAAATGCAGCCAGATTCCAGAGAATATCCATTACGTAGCCTCAGAGCCCAAATCCAGAAGAAATTAACAGTACCAATCCCGCGAACACAGGAACTGCTGCTGTCAGGCTATCTACCCTGTCCATGACCCCACCATGCCCGGGGATCAGCAGGCTGCTGTCTTTGATGCCTGATTCTCTTTTGAACATACTCTCAGTCAAGTCACCGAAGACAGAGGCAATCACAACCACAGCAGAAATCAATAATAAGTTTTCAGGCATTACCGGTACTGGCGCAAACTTACCGAACAACCACGAAATAAGCGCAGCAGTCAATACTCCTCCGACCAAACCTTCAAGTGTTTTACCCGGAGACACTCTCGGTGCCATTTTGTGCTTACCCAGTGTCCGGCCAAAAACATAGGCACCGGAATCGGCTCCCCATACCAGCAGCATCGCATACAATAGCCACCATGCACCATGATAGGTGTTGTTTTCATATCCCTGAGTTCGGAGCACCATCATTCCGCAATAAAATGGCACGATAGTCAGAACGCCAAACAACAGGCGTAGTGCAGTTGATGACTTCCAGATTGAGGCAGAAGCAGGATAAGTGGTGACCAACAGGATAGCCGCAGCCCACCAAATCATACCAGCCCACAACAGATATACAATCTGTGGTTTTTCAATGAGGTGGGAAAAATCTGACAAAGAGTACTGTAAGGCCAGCAGCCCTACGGCAAATAACACGGCCAGCGTAATACGTTTGGCTTGTGTGAAAAGGCCGGCAAATTGCCCCCATTCCCATGCGGCAAGTACTGAGACTGTAATAACAACCAATCCAAACCCGGATGGAGGAAGTAAAAACAGTGCTGCAATAACAATTGGAATTAATATCAACGTAGTTAAAAGACGGTACTTCAGCAAGTTTTCCTCCTATGATCCCACTTCGGCATCGTCTGGTATTGTTCCGCCGAATCGGCGTTCTCGTTTAACAAAGGCATTAATGGCACCTTCAAAAACAGTTTCATCGAAATCAGGCCAAAGTATATCGGTAAAATACAATTCTGCATAAGCTATCTGCCATAACAGAAAATTACTGATACGGTGTTCGCCGCCCGTCCTGATCACCAGATCAACTTCGGGTTGCTCACTCAAATTGATGACGCTGCCCACTGTGGCTTCAGTAATTTCCTCGGGCTCCAGCTCATTTGCCCTGATTTTTTCAGCGATTTGCTTAACGCCCTGAACCAAATCCCAACGCCCGCCATAATTGGCGGCAATATTAAGCTGCAATCCGGTATTGCCCGCCGTCAATTCAACTGAACGGCGAATACGTTCCTGCAACCGTGAGCTAAACCGACTGATATCACCAATAACAGACAATTTCACATTGTGCTTATGCAAGCTCTTCACTTCATTATCAAGAGCAAAAACAAACAATTCCATTAATGAACTGACTTCCTGCTGTGGGCGATTCCAGTTCTCACTGCTAAAAGCATATAATGTCAGTGATTCAATATTGTGTTTAACCGAAAAACTCACGGCAACCCGCACAGCTTTAACACCGGCGCGATGGCCAAAAACCCTTAACTTCCCACGTTGTTTTGCCCAGCGGCCATTGCCATCCATAATAATGGCAACATGTCTGGGTAACGTTAGCAATGAGTTACAGTCACTGGAAGATATCACTCAAAATGATCCTTAAATAACTAAGCTGGTTCTTCTATGGGTTCAAATACTTCCAAACATGAAAAAGCCGTGTCAACACTTACCACGGCTATTTCTGGGGCATGGCCCGAATGAAAGCCTCTATCTTTGGCACACACTCAGAAAACGTGTGACAAATATTGAACTGGCTATTATAACAACTATTATTTACCCGCGAACTATACCATTTGCCAAAACGCAAACAAATATATACTTATTAGCAAAATTCGCTATTTGGAGCAGGCCTTAATCGTTTCTTTTGCTAATTCTCTAGCGACTTTATCGATTTCTAAGACCTCTTCGATGCTTTCAGGTTCAGGTAAATTTAATTTTTCGACGACCAACCGATTAATCATCGCGATATCAGTGAAGCGGATCCCATCTTTCAAGAAAGCACTGACCGTTTCTTCATTGGCGGCATTCAACGCGGTTGTTGCCGCCTGACCTTCATGGCAAGCATCAATGGCCAGTTTCAGACAAGGATAACGCCGATAATCCAACGCTTCAAAAGTGAGTGTGCTCAGTTCAGTAAAATCCAGAGGTTTTACGCCAGAAACGATACGATTGGGATAAGCCATTGCATAAGCTATTGGGGTACACATATCCTGCGTTCCTAACTGAGCAATGATGCTGCCATCCTGATAACGAACCATCGAATGGATTACTGATTGAGGATGGAGCAGCACTTCAATTTCATCAGCAGAGGCATTGAACAGGTAACGAGCTTCGATATATTCCAGCCCTTTGTTCATCATGGTTGCGGAATCAACAGAAATTTTGCGTCCCATAGACCAGACGGGGTGAGCACAGGCTTCATCAGGTGTGACATCAAGCAATGTCTCCAGAGGGGTTCTGCGGAACGGCCCACCTGATCCCGTCAGGATAATACTGGAGATACCATGTTGTTTTAAGCTTGCATTTCCAAGATTGTGCTGAACAGATTCAGGCAAGCTCTGGAAGATGGCATTATGTTCACTATCAATGGGCAACAGTTGCGCTTGATATTGATTCACCGCCTGCATGAACAAACGCCCACTGGTAATGAGTGCTTCTTTGTTGGCCAACAAGACTTGCTTACCTTTGCGGATAGCCGCCAGCGTCGGCAATAACCCGGCAACACCGACAATCGCGGACATGACTTGATCAACATCATCCAACGCAGCTAAATCACAAATGGCTTCCCTACCGGATAACACTTCTGTCTGGCTTCCCTGCTCCTGTAATAACTGCCGTAATACCGTTGCTGAGTGCGCATCCGCCATTGCCGCATATTGAGGACGAAACTCCAGACACTGCTGTGCCATGATTTCAATATTTTTCCCAGCGACGAGTGCCACAACTTGGAATTTATCCAGGTTATTTCTGACAACAGAAAGGGTACTTTTCCCAATCGAGCCCGTTGAGCCAAGGATAGTTAAGCGTTTCATTTTAATACTCTGAGTATTCTACTGACATAAAATGTCAATAGTTTGAGCCGTCTCGATCGGTATGTCCATCGCCTGAGAAAGAAATGTGATGCAAAGAATAACGCCGCAAGGACTGCGGCGTTATATTCGTGAAATGGCAATTAGAAATCCATCAATTCAGTTTCTTTACTTGCCAATGCTTCATCAATTTTCTTGATGAAGCTGTCAGTCAATTTCTGAATTTCGTCTTGTGAACGGCGTTCTTCATCTTCACTGATTTCTTTGTCTTTCAGCAGTGCCTTAACCTTATCATTGGCGTCACGACGGATATTACGCACGGACACACGGCCTTGTTCTGCATCGCCACGCACAACTTTGATCAGATCTTTACGACGCTCTTCTGTCAGTGCTGGCAGTGGAACACGGATAATGGTTCCAGCAGAAGATGGGTTCAGACCCAGATCGGAAGCCATAATCGCTTTTTCGATAGCCGGCGTCATAGAACGATCAAAAACCGTTATCGCTAAAGTACGTGCATCTTCAGCAACGACGCTGGCAATCTGACGTAATGGAGTCGCAGAGCCGTAATAATCGACGCTGATGCCATCCAACAGGCTGGGAGAAGCACGGCCAGTACGAATCTTGCTGATTTGGTTTTTCAGTGCTTCGACGCTTTTTTCCATGCGGTCTTGTGCGTCTTTCTTGATTTCATTAATCACGTTACAAACCCTTGGGATCTGGTTATTTTGTAGCCCACGAATATCAACATAAGATATCATGGCCCTGTATCATTAAGTTTGGCGCATTAGTACGCTGATCATACCGTCAAATTTCATCGGTGTCTCTGAGCATTATCCGTGAGAAATCAACGTACCTTCACTTTCCCCCATCACAACACGACGAAGTGCGCCTGGCTTGTTCATATTGAAGACACGAATTGGGATACTATGGTCACGAGCCAGAGTAAAGGCGGCGAGATCCATGACTTTCAGTTCACGCTCCAGTACTTCCTGATAAGTGAGCTTACTGTAAAGAACAGCTTCAGTATCTTTAGCAGGATCACTAGAATAGACCCCATCAACTTTGGTTGCTTTTAACACAACATCCGCTTCAATTTCAATGCCGCGCAAGCATGCTGCGGAATCTGTCGTAAAGAATGGGTTGCCAGTACCTGCAGAGAAAATAACAACACGACCGTGACGCAGTAAGCTGATAGCTTCAGCCCAGCTATAATTGTCACACACTCCATTCAGTGGAATGGCAGACATCAAACGAGCGTTCACATAGGCGCGGTGTAAGGCATCGCGCATTGCCAGGCCATTCATTACGGTTGCCAACATGCCCATGTGATCGCCGACTACACGGTTCATTCCTGCTTCGGCCAGACCGGCTCCGCGAAACAGGTTACCTCCGCCAATAACGACACCGACCTGAATACCCAGCTCAACCAGTTCTTTGACTTCCTGAGCCATGCGGTCTAAAACGCTGGCATCGATACCAAAACCTTCTGCGCCTTGCAGGGCTTCTCCACTGAGCTTAAGCAGGATTCTCTGATATACGGGTTTTGCATTGGTTGCCATGGTGTTCAGTCCTAAGCAGATAAGGATATTGGGGATTTATTACAATTACACATCCATGCTATGCAGCCCAGATGTAAAAATTCATCATGAGATAAAACGGAACCGCCAATCGGCGGTTCCGTTCAAAACATTAAGACTGCTTGCTCATTGCAGCAACTTCCGCTGCGAAATCAGCTTCAACTTTCTCAATGCCTTCACCGACTTCAAAACGGATGAAGTTGATAACTTTAGCATTATTTTCTTTCATCAGGTCACCAACCGTTTTGCTTGGATCCATCACAAAGTTTTGACCCGTCAGAGAGATTTCGCCAGTGAATTTGTTCATGCGGCCAGAAACCATTTTCTCTGCGATTTCACGCGGTTTGCCTGATTGCATTGCGATATCCATCTGGATCTGGTGTTCACGCGCAACGACATCAGCAGGAACGTCAGTTGGGTTCACGTATTCTGGCTTGCTTGCAGCAACGTGCATTGCAACGTGCTTGATCAGTTCTTCGCTTGCGCCTTCAGCGGAAACCAGAACACCGATGCGAGCACCGTGCAGGTAAGAACCTACTGCGTCACCTTCCAGAATAGTAACGCGACGGATATTGATGTTTTCACCGATTTTCGCTACCAGGTTAGCACGCTGTTCTTCGAACTGAGCTTTCAGTGCATCGATATCAGCATTTTTGTCCGCCATAACGGCAGCAATCACTTCTTTACCAAACGCCAGGAAGCCAGAGTCTTTAGCAACGAAGTCAGTTTCACAGTTCAGTTCAACAATACCCGCATATTTAGCGTCAGCTGCAACTTCAACCAGAATAACACCTTCAGCCGCAACACGGCCTGCTTTCTTAGCGGCTTTTGCCTGACCTGATTTACGCATGTTATCGATAGCCAGCTCGATATCACCATTTGCTTCAACCAGTGCTTTTTTACATTCCATCATGCCTGCGCCAGTACGCTCACGCAGTTCTTTTACCAGAGCAGCGGTAATGTCAGCCATTTGTTTTATTCCTCGATGTGTCTCGCGGGAAGATAATATTCCGCGTGGATAGTTCTATATCAGATATGTAAAGGGGGCCGTGACAGGCCCCCTAACCAATATATTTCAATACCTGGTCAATAAGGGCTCAAGAATGAGCATGCCTTATTATTCAGCGTCTACAAGACCTTCTTCAGCTTGAACAGCCAGATCTTGTGAACGACCGTCACGAACAGCAGTAGCCACAGCGCCCAAGTACAGTTTTACTGCACGGATTGCGTCGTCGTTACCAGGGATGATGAAATCAACGCCGTCTGGATCAGAGTTAGTATCAACGATAGCGAATACTGGGATACCCAGGTTATTTGCTTCTTTGATAGCAATGTGTTCATGTTCAGCATCGATAACAAACAGAGCATCAGGCAGGCCGCCCATGTCTTTGATACCGCCCAGACTGTTTTCCAGTTTGCCAAGCTCACGAGTACGCATCAGCGCTTCTTTCTTGGTCAGCTTGTCAAAAGTACCGTCCTGAGACTGAACTTCCAGATCTTTCAGACGCTTGATTGACTGACGCACAGTTTTCCAGTTAGTCAGCATACCACCTAACCAACGGTGGTTAACAAAGTATTGGTCACAGCCCAGTGCTTCTTCTTTGATTGCTTCGCAGGCCGCACGCTTGGTGCCAACAAACAGAATTTTGCCTTTACGGGAAGCAATTTTGTTCAGCTCTGCCAATGCACTATTGAACATTGGAACAGTTTTTTCCAGGTTGATGATATGAACTTTGTTACGAGCGCCAAAGATGAAAGGTTTCATTTTTGGGTTCCAGTAACGAGTCTGGTGACCGAAGTGAACGCCCGCTTGCAGCATATCGCGCATGGAAACAGTTGCCATTTTAAACCTCTATAAAGTTAATTGGGGTTATGCCTCCACAGATCCCATAACACCGACTCTTTGACTGCGAAGCTATTCATAGAAGAGCGAACCACATGAGAGCACCCCGGTGTATGTGTCGATCCGTGTGTGTTATTTACACAAATGAGTTAATTTAGCATCTCTGAAAAACCGAATCTGGCAGAAACAATTATGCAGAATGCCGGCGCGCTTTATACCACAAACAGCCCCCAAATTCCAACATTTGTTACCGCTTTCTGGTAGGCAGATCTATCAACGGTTATTGGCAGATATTCTGTGGACTGATACCATAACTACCAGCATTTTTCCTTAGTTAACATCAAGCAGTCGGGTAAAGTTCCGACTTGAATGGACCGATTTCATGGCTATTTCTATCAAAACAGATGAAGACATCCAGAAAATGCGCGTTGCCGGACGTCTGGCAGCCGAAGTTCTGGAAATGATCGAACCTTACGTTAAGGTTGGTGTGACCACTGGTGAGCTTGATCGTATTTGCCACGATCATATTACCAATAAACAGCAGGCAATTTCTGCCTGTCTTGGCTATCACGGTTTCCCGAAATCCGTATGCATCTCCGTCAATGATGTGATTTGTCACGGTATTCCCAGCGATGACAAGGTGCTGAAAGAAGGCGATATCGTCAACATTGATGTCACTGTCATCAAAGAGGAATTTCACGGCGATACCTCCAAAATGTTCATTGTCGGCAAATCGACTATTCAGGGTGAGCGTCTGTGCCGCGTTACCCAGGAAAGCCTGTACCTTGCGCTGAAAATGGTAAAACCCGGCATCCGCCTGCGCAGCCTTGGCAAAGCGATCCAGCAATATGTGGAAGGGCAGGATTACTCTGTCGTCCGCGAATACTGCGGTCATGGTATCGGCAGGGTCTTCCACGAAGAACCCCACGTACTCCATTATGACGCTGATGATGGCGGCGTTGTATTGCAGAAAGGGATGGCGTTCACGATTGAACCGATGGTCAATACCGGCGATTCCCGTATCCGCACCATGAAAGATGGCTGGACAGTCAAAACCAAAGATCACGGCTGGTCTGCTCAGTATGAGCACACCATCGTAGTCACCGAAAATGGCTGTGAAATCATGACATTGCGCAAAGAAGAAGAACCTCATATCTCAGCGGTGCTGATTAACGAATAATTTCCGGCTGGCGCGATTTTGCAATCATTGGCAGAAATCACGTAGATAAGACGGCGTTGATAAACGAAGCCCTTGTACATAAACTGTCCCCAAGGGCTTCATTATCTGCCAATAACGTCTGTTCATCTCACGTTTTTCTCATCATAGGTTTCTGCATATGTCAGTTGATATCACCTTTGCACACGCGCCCATTCCTCCCCTGTCTCCTGTGGAATTTTCCCTCGATGATCTTCAGTGCCCAGTATTGAAACAGCATGTTGATGAATTTCAATTGTGGCTCCAGCAGGCATTCAAGGCAGGGATCTCACCAGAAGCACTGATTTCAGCCCGCAGTGATTATATTGATCGTCTCCTGACGCGACTATGGCAGGCTCACGGTTTCGATCAGAACACTTCACTTTCCCTGATTGCAGTAGGTGGTTATGGCCGACGCGAATTGCATCCTCTCTCCGATATTGATTTATTGATTCTCAGCGAAAGCCAACTGACTGAAGATCAAGCCCACAATATCGGGCAATTCATAACCCTGCTCTGGGATATCCGTCTGGAAGTGGGCCATAGTGTCAGAACCTTTGAAGAGTGCCTGCATGAAGGGTTATCGGATTTAACCGTTGCCACAAATCTGATTGAATCACGTTTGATCTGCGGTGATCTTCCTTTGTTCCTGCGGTTACAAAAGCACATTTTCAGCGATGATTTTTGGCCTTCCTCAACGTTCTTCGCAGCAAAACTCCGCGAACAGTGGGAACGCCATCAGCGTTACCATAGCACCAGTTATAATCTAGAGCCGGATATCAAAAGCAGCCCCGGCGGGCTACGGGATATTCATACCCTGCTTTGGGTTGCTCGCCGCCATTTTGGGGCAGCCTCACTGGATGAAATGGTGGATTTCGGCTTCCTGACCCGTGAGGAGCGCAATGAATTAAATGAATGCCAGAATTTTCTCTGGCGCATCCGTTTTGCCCTCCACTTAGTCGTCACGCGCTATGACAACCGGCTACTGTTTGAACGTCAGTTCAATGTTGCCCAATTGCTCGGTTATGAAGGAGAACGCAATCAACCTGTCGAAAGGATGATGAAAAATTTCTACCGCGTGACCCGCCGTGTCAGTGAATTGAATGACATGCTACTTCAACTCTTTGATGAAGCGATTCTGACATTACAGCCCGATGAAAAACCACGTCCCTTGAACGAAGCGTTTCAGTTGCGGGGGGATCTTATCGACTTAAGCGATGAAACCCTGTTTATCCAAGATCCAACCTCAATTTTAAAAATGTTTTATCACATGGCTGAACATCGGGAAATTAAGGGGATCTATTCCACGACATTACGCCAGCTTCGCTACGCCCGTAGAAACCTCAAACATCCTTTGTGTGAGTTGCCCGAAGCACGAAAACTTTTCATGGATATCCTGCGCCATCCTCGTGCCGTTAAAAACGCACTGATCCCGATGCACCGCCATAGCGTTCTAGGTGCTTATATGCCGCTCTGGAGCAATATTGTCGGACAGATGCAATTTGACCTTTTCCACGCTTATACCGTTGATGAGCACACCCTTCGGGTACTGCAAAAACTCGAAAGTTTTGCTGATGAAAACAACCGTGTGATCCATCCCTTATGTGTCGAACTGTATCCCCGCATTCCTCAGCCGGAACTTTTACGGCTGGCCGCCTTTTTTCATGATATCGCCAAGGGGCGTAATGGCGATCATTCTGAACTGGGTGCCAAAGATGCGTTTACCTTTGCACGCCAACATGGCCTGACTACCCGT